>JBGOZL010000074.1:0-7309 GCA_041480185.1 Anaerolineae bacterium | reverse complement strand
TCGCAAGCGGGCCATCAGCTCCCCTGCCCCGAAAGGCTTGGTCAGATAGTCATCCGCTCCCGCATCCAGCGCCGCGATCTTGTCCTCTTCCCGGTCCCTCACCGAGACCACGATTATCGGGATCTGCGTCCATTCCCGCAGGCGGCGAGTCACCTCCACCCCGTCCACATCCGGCAGCCCAAGATCCAGGATGATGACGTCCGGACGCCCAGACACAGTGACGGCCAGGGTTTCTTCACCCGTGGCCGCCTCCAATACCGTGTACTGCCCGCTCAGAGAAGCGTTTAGAAATCGTCTGATGGGGCGTTCATCATCTGCCACCAGGACTCGCACTGCTTTTTCGTCCATAGCTCTTCATTCATTTTCCGTATAAAAACAATTCAACAATGAAAAACACCTGCACCCACAACAGGACAATCAAAATACTGAATTGTTGACCCAACCGCGATAAGGGTAAAAATGTGCTCGCAGCTGCTCCTGCCAGGGGTAATCCTTGAATTACCAATTTCCAATCTTTCGCAAACTTTTTTCCTTTCTTCATAAGATCGGCCAACCCTTTTTTGATTGCAATCCTGTGTACTTTTAGCTTTCCACAAGAGGATATCAAGCCAGTGGCAATAAATGGCTGAAATATGTCAAGAATATGTCAAGGCAACAGACTAGATTTTATAGTTAGTCGCATCAAGGAGATGACAAGAAAGTATCAAATGATGTCAAGAAATCGTCAAGAATGAAAAGACTTACCAAAATCAAAGGACGTAATTTGGGGGAATTTGCAGAGTAGGGGCATGCAACTATTAAATTTACGGGAGACTCAAAAAATAACGAATTGCTCAATTGAGCAGTTCGTTATTTTTTGAAATTATTCCTGAAGAGGTAAAACCATCCTGTCAGGTGGTTGCCTTACCTAATAACATTAACCTCTCTACCTTTCCCCCCCATAAAATTCAGTCTGTTTTCCCTTCTTCATCCCCGGGGACCGTCTCTTTGGGTGCACCACCCAATTTTGGCTCTCTCGGCTTACTGTCCAAATACTGTTGAAGCAGAGACGGAGCCTCGGGGTGATCAACATGCAGGGCATGATCATAGTCACCGGCAGGCGCAGGAGGCTCATACCGGATCGGGCGCCGGACTCCGAGCAACTCAAAAAACCTGGCGATCCAAACCAGCACGTTGTAACGGTATTCCTGCATTTTTAATGACTGCCATTCCACGATGGAGGCCATGGCTCCCTGGACACGCGCTTTTTGACGCACTATTCGGTAGATCTGTTTCGGTTCACGATAGCCTGTGGGGGAGATCAACACCAGGTTGGCAGTCAGCACCAGGATGCTGAACGAGATCAGCACGATCCAGCCTCCTTCAGTCCACTTACCAACAATTTGGCCAATAAAAACGATCCCTGAAAGAATCGCTGCGAATCCGGCTCCAAAGGCGCCCCAAGAACGCTTGGTACCTTTTGGGTAAGTCTTCAAAATGTGTTTTCGGATGGCGAAGCCCATCATCATAATGGGCATGAAGACTCCGATTCCATAGTACGGGATGCCCAACGCCGTTTTTCCCCGGATTATGAAAGTGATAATGATCACAAGGATAAAAGCTATTGTCACTGACCGTGTGAAAGTACCCCGCTTGTCGCGATACACAATGATTTCAGGGATTTCCCCGATGGCCACATCCCGCCATTCGGTGGCTTGCAGGTCCTGGAAGGCCGTCATGGAAGCCGCTGCCAGCAGTGCCACCGCAAGTATCTGGTATGCCCAGTAAAGAATAATCCCTCCCGGGATCTGACTAAACCCGATAAAAGACAGGTTGCCCACCAGTGAGCGTCCGGCAGTGCCATCGAAGGCGTTGAAGTGAATGGCGAAGTAGGTCAGGAAAGCGGTAGTGAAGCCGCCATAGAACAGGAAAGAGGTCTGGACCATGCGTCCGATACCCGACTTACCACTGTAATACTCCCAAATCCCTGACAAGCGCGGTAAGTGGTTCTTGCCCCATTTCACCAGGGCAAAGTCATCGTTAATTACAAACTGGATACCATTTGACATCGCTTCCAGACCGCTTAGGGCCACCAACCCTTTCATGGAAGCGGTCAGCATGTGGTACGCGGCCTGCCAGATGGTGGGTGTGGTGGCGGGAGTCGTGTAGGGCAGCGCAGTCACCGCTCGGCCTTTGGCGATGAATAATCCAATAGCCATGGCAATCGTCAATAAGATAAAGATGCCCAGAAATGTGAATACTATGCGCGCCGATTCCCCGCGGCCGCGGATGGTGAGCCACCAGGTGACGGTAACCAAAGCGACCCCGATAGCTACGTGGACGATCCAGGTAATGTTGTAAGAATTTGTCAGGGACAACAACTGGTCCACTCCCGAAAGGCTGGAGACCACTATGGTGAAGATGTAGTCCTGGAGCAGGACGACCGCTACCACCAGGCTCAACCCGGGAGCCAGGTAGCGCATGGAGGCGGTATATGAACCGCCGCCTTCGTTGAAAACCCCCAGAGAATACATGTAAAGGAAACCAAACACTGCATTAGCAACCGCAATAATAATGACTGCAATGAATGCATACTTCTGAAGATTGTAGGGATGGAGGGCGCTCATCATCTCACCCGTGGCGTAGAAATAGGAAGTGAAATAATCCACACCAAATAGTGCCAGCGCAGCCAACAATCCTATCTGCCCAGCACCATGAATAGCAGTGTGTTCCTTTTTCTCAACAGGGGCAGCTTTGAAAGCGAGAAAGACGATTACGATGAGCAATGCAATGGAATAAAACATTCTAACCTTTAATTTGGTTACCTTTGTAAATAAACCTTGCTACATTTTGGAGCCTGGAATTTATTTTGCCTTTAGCCGGTACCCGACACCGGGTTCTGTCACGATATAGCGCGGCCGGGAAGGATCAACCTCAATTTTGTGACGCAAGTTGCTGATGTTCACCCGCAACAAATGCGCATCCGCTTCGTAGCTCGTGCCCCACACTGCATGCACAAGTTGCTGGTGCGTAAGCACCTTGCCCGCATGCTGAATGAGAATGCGCAGAATATCGTATTCCGTCGGCGTCAGGGTAATGGCTTGCCCATTGACCATCACTTCCCGCCGGGCTAAATCCACCAAGAGACCGTCAGCCAAATAAACCGGTTCGCTTTCGGGTTGGGCCGACCGGCGCAGGGCCGCTCGCAAGCGGGCCATCAGCTCCCCTGCCCCGAAAGGCTTGGTCAGATAGTCATCCGCTCCCGCATCCAGCGCCGCGATCTTGTCCTCTTCCCGGTCCCTTACCGAGACCACTATGATGGGAATCTGCGTCCACTCCCGCAGGCGGCGAGTCACCTCCACCCCGTCCACATCCGGCAGCCCAAGATCCAGGATGATGACGTCCGGGCGCCCAGACACAGTGACGGCCAGGGTTTCTTCGCCCGTGGCCGCCTCCAATACCGTGTACTGTCCGCTCAGAGAAGCGTTTAAAAATCGCCTGATGGGACGTTCATCATCCGCCACCAGAACACGTACTGCTTTTTCGTCCATCTAGATCCATTCATCTCCCGGCAATAAAAATTTCGACGATAAAAAACACTTGCAGCCATAAAAGTACAATCAGCACGCTGAATTGCTGGCCAAGACGCTGTAACGGCAAAAAAACCGTTGCAGCCGCGGCTGCCAGAGGCAACCCCTGAATTACTAGCTTCCAGACTTTTGGAATGCTTTTCTTCTTCATCTCGCGGTCTGCTCCACCACATCTCACCAGCTTTTGATATGCAGAGATTTTACAGACAGACGTGTCAAGAGAACGGCAAAAATTGCCTGAAAGACATCAAGGTCGTGTCAAGATGATAAATGAACCTCGTTTAGTTATTTATTCGGGGAAATTAAGAGATCTCGCTGTTCTGAAGCAAGAGTACGAGTTTGCTGGATTTGTCGAAATAGATATTAAACAGGGCGGAAAGGTTTCCCCCAAATCATTGACTCAGGTGATCTTTAGCCTGTATCCAACCCCTGGTTCGGTAATGAGGTAACCTGGCCGTACCGGGTCTGGCTCAATTTTCCGCCGGAGATTGCTGATATTAACCTGTAACATATGGGTTTCGCTCTCATAAGCTGTTCCCCACACTGCGCGCAGCAGCTGATCATGGGTCAATACTTTCCCGGCATGTTTGACGAACGTGCGAAGTAAATCGTACTCCGTAGGCGTCAGAAAAACCGGCTGGCCATTCATTGTCACTACACGCTGGTTCAGGTCAACTACCAGATCCCCGGTTGTGAAGATCGGGTCGGTTTCTGCCTGGGCTGAACGTCGCAATGCCGAGCGCAAGCGAGCCATTAATTCCCCCACGCCAAAAGGTTTGGTCAAGTAATCATCAGCACCGGCATCCAGGGCTGCGATCTTGTCCTTTTCCTGCTCGCGAACAGAAATGACGATGATCGGAACCTGAGTCCATTCGCGCAAGCGGCGTGTGACCTCCACTCCATCCACATCAGGAAGACCCAGGTCCAGAATGATGACATCCGGACGGTTGGCAGCGACAGCAGTCAGTGCCTCTTCGCCGTTGGTTGCCTCGAAAACAACGAACTGGCTTCCCAAAGAAGCTTTCAGGAACCTGCGAATCGAACGTTCATCATCAACAACCAAAACGCGTACGTCTTGTTCGCTCATTTTTGCGCCTCCACAGGAAGTGCAATTGTGATGATCGTTCCGCCGCCTGGACGATTCTCGGCAGAAATAAACCCGCCATGGGCGTCAACGATCCCTTTGCCGATGGCCAAGCCAAGCCCGGTGCCGCTGACATTGTCAGGTCGTTGAACGCGGTAGAACTTGTCAAAGATGCGGGATAAATCTTCCGGTGGAATCCCCACTCCCCGGTCTGAAACGGTGATCTCCACAAAGGCTCCCGCCATTTGAGCCCGGATTTCAAGAGGCGATTCCTGTGGAGAATATTTCAGACCATTATCAATCACATTCACCAATACTCTCTGAATCAAGACAAAATCCATTGATACTAATGGAAGGGTATCCGGTACGTCCACAATTACAGATCGATCACCCAGACGTGAACCAATTTCCTCAAGCGAAGAACCAACCAGGTCTTGAAGGTCACAAGCATCGCGCTTGACGTGCATTGCTCCAGATTCCAGACGAGTCATATCCAGGAGGTTACCTACCAGCCGGTTGAGCCGGTCGGCTTCTTCGCTGGCGGTTTCGATTAAATTGCGGCGTGCAGATTCATCCAAAGTGACCTGGTCATTTGCCAGGCTACTCAATGCACCGGTTATAGAGACCAGGGGGGTGCGCAAGTCGTGAGAAATCGAATTCAGTAAAGCATTTTGGAGTTTGTCGGTAATTTCCAACATCTCAGTTTGACGGGTCTGCTCTGCCAGGCGGGCTCGCTCGATGGCCAGGGCAATCTGGTTGGCAAACGCGTCCAGGGTGCGGAGTTGATCGCGGGTCAAGAAACGATCGGGTGTAGATGTTTTAACTCCCAGCACCCCCACGCCCCCGCGCATTGTTTTTAGAGGCTGGTAGCGCATGGAAGCTTCCGGCAGGGTATCTGTCCCGCGCCCGGCAGGCTGGCCATGTTCAAACGTCCAGGCAGCTATTGCCAGATCATCGTCTGTGACGGCCAATTCCGGGCTGGTGGTATAGATCTTCAGGACTCCGGCGACCGGCAGGAATATGGCAACATCCCGGCTAAATGTCTGGCCGACATGGGCAATGGCAGTTTGGGTGACGGCTTCAAGCCTGCCAGTTTCAGTGAGATCGCGGCCCAGTTCATACAAAGCAACTGTTTGGACTTCACGTTGTTTGGCTGCTTCAGCTTGTTCCCGTACTAGGGATGTCAACTGGCTAATCACCAATCCCACTGCCAACAAACCCAGGAAGGTCAGAAAATATTCAGTGTCGGAAATGGCCAAAGTCAAGAAGGGCGGCACAAAAAAGTAATCAAAAGCTGCGACACCCAAAACCGAGGTCAAGATTGCCGGGCCGCGTCCCAGGTAAAAGGCAGCGAGTACAACAGCCAGCAGGTAGAGAACGATCAAGTTGGTGGGTGAAATATATGGGGCAATCAATGCACAGAGACCGGTGGTTGCTCCCACCAGCATCAATCCCCAGAAGTATCTGATCAACGGGCGATGAGGCCGCCATCCCTCCACAATTTTGCGGGTTTGCGGTTCGGCCTCGCTGTTAATCACATACACGTCTATCGGCCCGCTCAGGCGAATCAGGCGGTCGACCACTGAGCCGCGCAGGAATTCAATCCAGCGCGAATGGACCGGCTTCCCAGCGATCACCTTGGTTACATTATGACGATGGGCGTATTCCATCACGGATTCAGCGACAGACTGCCCTGGAATGCTCACAGTCTTTGCTCCCAGTTCTTCCGCCAGCCGCAAGGACCGCGCCACCTGGTCGCGATGTTCTTGAGATAGATGCGCCTGATCAGGTGTCTCAACATATAATGCGAACCATTCGGCTTTGAGTTCGTCAGCCAGTCGCCGGGCGGTACGGATCATCCGTTCCCCCAGTGCACCGGGGCTGATACAGACCAGCAAGCGCTCGCCCGCGGGCCATGGACCAGGGATGGCGCGCGTGCGCATATACGCCCGCATCTGGTCATCCACGCGTTCGGCGGCGCGGCGCATGGCTAATTCCCGCAAGGCGGTCAGGTTGCCCTTACGAAAGAATTTTTGGATGGCACGCTGAGCCTGGTCAGGAATGTAGACTTTGCCCTCCTGCAAGCGGTTTATCAGCTCGTCAGGTGGCAGGTCAATCAACTCGATATCAGTCACTGCATCAATGACACTATCCGGGATGGTCTCGCGCACCTTTGTCCCCGTGATTTGCGCAACCACATCGTTCAAACTTTCGATATGCTGGATATTAAGGGTGGTATAGACATTGATGCCGCTTTCCAATAGTTCTTCCACATCCAAGTGACGTTTGGGGTGGCGGGAACCGGGTACATTGGTATGTGCCAACTCATCTACCAGAACGAGTTGAGGGTTACGTTTCAAGATAGCGTCAATATCCATCTCGGTCAATTGGACATTGTGGTAACTTGATTGACATCGAGGGATGACCTCCAGCCCGTTGACAAGTAACTCGGTCTCAACCCGTTTATGGGTCTCCACATAACCCACCACCACGTCCACTCCCTCAGCTTTGCGTTGGTGGGCAGCCTCCAGCATGGCGTATGTTTTTCCCACTCCCGCTGCATAGCCCAGGAAAATCTTCAGACGCCCGCGTTTATTTTGCTGCTCTTCAGACTGAACTTGATGCCCGTATGCTGAACCGACAGATGAAAATTTTG
>JBGOZL010000073.1:0-7404 GCA_041480185.1 Anaerolineae bacterium | reverse complement strand
GCACAATTGTCCATCCATGAGTTGAACGGCGGCGCGTACTGCTTCTCTGCCAAATGGTTGTGGGAGGCCTTGAACAAAATTAAAGTTTCAAAAAAGGGAGAATATTACCTGACGGATACGGTTTCCCTGGCAGTGCAGGCTGGCCAGACTGTGCAGGCGGTGGTCAGCGACGACCATGTGGAGACCGTTGGTATAAACACCCGCGTCCACCTGGCGGAGGCCGAGACAGCCATGCGCCAGCGCATCAACCAGGCGCACATGCTGGCGGGTGTGACCATTGTGGACCCGGCTTCCACTTACATCGATATGGGTGTGAAAATTGGCCGTGATACGGTCGTCTGGCCAAATACTTATTTGCGCGGTAAGACGGTTATCGGCGAAGGATGTCTCATCGGGCCGAATACTATCGCGCAGGATGCAACAGTGGGAGATTTTTGTGAAATCCTGGCTGCCGTGATGGAAGGGGCTGTGGTCGAAGATAACGTTGGTATCGGACCCTTTGCACGTTTGCGGAAGGGGGCGCACCTGTGCAAGGGCGTCCATATGGGCAACTTTGGCGAGATCAAGGATTCAACCCTGGGTCCCGGCACAAAGATGGGTCACTTCTCATACATCGGCAATGCCGTGATTGGCAAAGATGTAAATATCGGCGCCGGGACGATTACCTGCAACTACGATGGTGTCAATAAAAATCCGACCGAGATTGGTGAGGGGGTGTTCATTGGTTCCGATACCATGCTGGTAGCGCCAGTGAAGATGGGGGCGCGTTCCCGCACCGGTGCGGGGGCGGTGGTCACGAAGGACGTGGATCCGGATACGCTGGTGGTTGGCGTGCCGGCGCGGCCCATCAAAAAACTAAACGAGGCTAAAAATGATAAAACTAAGCGATGATGAACGCCGCCTCTTGATCGACTTGGCGAAGGAAGCCCGTCGCCGGGCATACGCGCCTTACTCAAACTACCCGGTCGGCGCAGTACTGAGGACCCGGTCCGGGCGGATTTTTACCGGCTGTAACGTTGAGAATGCCGCCTACCCAACCAGCATGTGTGCCGAGCGTACTGCCATTTTTAAAGCAGTCTCGGAGGGGGAAAAGGAGTTTGATGTCATCGCCGTGGTCACGCCCAACGGCGGGATGCCCTGCGGCAGTTGTCGTCAGGTGATGGCGGAATTTGGTCTCGATACGCTAGTCCTGGTTGCTGATGCTGACGGCCGGTTGGTTCAGGAGACTACCGTTGCCGGGCTGCTGCCAGGGGCGTTTACTCCGAAGGATTTAAAGAAATAAACGCTCGCTGGTTTGTGTGCGGATGGGTTGATGGCCGAGCAACATTCTTTCCGGGTTGAAGGGGTCGTCCTCCGTCACTCTGACTGGGGCGAGACCGACCGCCTGCTTACGCTTTACACGCGAGAACGCGGCAAAGTGCGCGCGATTGCCAAGGGTGCTCGCAAAATCCGCTCCCGCAAGGCTGGGCACCTGGAACCTTTCACGCGCGTGACGCTGCAGCTTGCGCGCGGCCACGACCTGCCGATAGTCACCCAGGCTGATACTTTGGACGCTTATTTACCCATCCACGAGAACCTGGTCATGACCAGCCAGGCAGCCTATATTGTCGAATTGCTCGACCGGTTCACCTACGAAGATGATACCGAGAATTACGGCATTTTCCAGCTGCTGACCGAGGTGTTATCGCGCCTCGAGAAGGAACCCGACCCGTGGCTGGCGATCCGTTATTATGAAGTCCGGCTGCTGGATTTGCTCGGCTACCGCCCGCACTGGTTTGAATGCGCCAACTGCGGCAGGGAGATCAAGGCTGAAGATCAGTATTTTTCTGCAGCCCGGGGTGGTGTGCTTTGTCCAGCCTGTGGCAGAGGCCAGCCGGACGTTTGGCCCTTATCGGTGGAGGCGCTCAAGTACCTGCGCCACTTCCAGCGCAGTACCTATTCTGAAGCCCAGCGGGCGAGGCCTGCACCCGAGGTCAGGACCGAAGTTGAATCGCTTTTACAACGCTATGTCACGTATTTATTGGAACGTGCCTTGAATTCCCCGCGGTTTATATCTCAAATAAATCAATAGGGAGCAGTATTCTGCTCCTAGGTTTGTTTTTTCTCCCGTCGCGCCCAGCCGATCATGAAATGTTGCATGATCCACATGACGACCGCGCCCAGGTGCTGCCACACCAGGCGCTGAAAGCTGCGCCAGCGCAGGCGGTAGAAAAATTTAGCCCACCAGGTACGCCTTCGCAGCGATTTGCCCATCTCCGACCGGAGGATTTGGCGCCTGTATTCGCCAAAGGAAAAATCCTGGCGGTCGAAAGCATCCTGCAAAGCCCGCGCCGCGAACCCGCCGTAGCCTAAAGCGATGCTGATCCCCTCTCCGAACAATGCGTCCACTCCCGCCGCGTCACCCACCAGCAGCACCCGCCGGGCGGAGAAAATGCTTCCCGCTTCAAACCAGCGCAAGGGGTGGCCTTCCAGCTTGTATGCCTCCAGGTCGTAGCCATGCCGGGTGAACTCATCCGCCAGGGCTTCTCGCAGGGAGACTTCCGTTTTAACCGGATAAACGTTGCTGTCGTAAATACCTCGCACCCGCACCGGCTTTTCATTCTCGAGAGCGGGGATATCCCATGAATATCCCAGAATCCCTTGCGGGAGGTAGACAAAATCAAAATAGGAGTCAGCTTGGATATGGAATGATCGTTCGGGTCGCGGCTCAGTGACGATCTCCAGCAGGCGGGCCACGTGGGTCTCCTCGTGCGGGATGATCGCCCGTCGGACGAGGCTGCTGGACCCGTCCGCACCTACCACCACCCCGGCCCGGTACTCGCCCTTGTCTGTTGAGACCACCACTTCCGTCTCGGTGACTACTATTTTCTTCACGGTGGTATTTTCATGGATGGCGAACCCGCGTTCAAGCGCTTTGCCTGCCAGCCAGGCGTCGAATTCGTGTCGTCGGATCGTGCGAAAGGCAAACCTGCCATCCTTCTCGCCGCGCATCCTCATCCCCCGTCCATCGAAATCGAAGCGCGCCCAATCCACGTCCAGGTGCGGGATTTCGCTAATGTCCAGGTTCAGTTGGCGCAAAACAACTTCGGCATCCGGCAGGATTCCTCCGCCGCAGAGCTTTGGGCGCGGGTGGCGCGCTTTTTCGAGGATCAGCGTCCGGGCGACGAGCTCGGGTGCAAGTATTGCCAGGTGGAGCGCCGTGGAAATTCCAGCCGGACCGGCACCTACAATGATGATGTCATAATTTTGCTTATCGATTTTGTTGACGTTTGGCATCATGATCTAATTCTATTTGAGAAGCGAGCCGAAGGCAAGTATTTATGAGCCGGGATGCGTTTTTTAATTTGATGGCATCAGGAATAAATACTCTCAAGAGTGCTAAAATTATTAACGGTATAATCCTCTCGAGTGGAATAACAATTAGAAATTCAAAATTTAGACAATATAAAATGCCGCAATCATCTCTCCAAACCATCATCCTTCAGCTCCAGGAGTTCTGGGCTGCGCATGGCTGTCTCATCGGCCAACCTTATTACACCCAGGTCGGCGCCGGGACGATGAATCCTGCGACCTTTTTACGTGTGCTGGGTCCTGAGCCGTGGAATGTCGGCTACGTCGAACCTTCAATCCGCCCGGATGATGGACGCTATGGGGAAAACCCCAACCGCTTCCAGCAGCACACCCAGTTCCAGGTAATCCTCAAACCTGATCCCGGAAACCCCGTGGAACTCTTCATCCAATCCCTGGAGGCAATTGGGTTCGACCCGCGCCAGCACGATATCCGCCTCGTTGAAGATAATTGGGAGCAGCCCGCCATCTCGGCCTGGGGCTTGGGCTGGGAGATCTGGCTGGACGGCCAGGAGATCACCCAATTTACCTACTTTCAGCAGGTCGGCGGTCAGAGCCTCGACCCGGTGTCGGTCGAGATCACCTACGGCCTTGAGCGTATGCTGATCGCCCTAAATAACGCCGCCGCCATCTGGGATGAGCCCTGGGGAGCCGGTGTCACTTACGGTGAGGTCCGCCGCCATGACGAATTCGAGCAGAGCAAATATTACTTTGAAACTGCCGACGTGACCCGCGTGCGCCAGATGTATGAGCTCTACAAGTCCGAGGCGGATGCCTGCCTGGCCCAGGGGTTGGTCGTCCCGGCTCATGACTATGTCCTGAAATGCTCGCACACATTTAACATTCTGGATGCCCGCGGCGCCATTGGCGTCACCGAGCGACAGGCTTTCTTTGGGCAAATGCGCGATAGGGCTCGGCGGGTGGCCGAGATCTGGTTGGAACAGCGCAAAGAGCAGGAATACCCTCTCCTGAAAGAGGGCCAGGTGTCACAAGTCAAAGACCAGGCAGTTTCTTCAAAATCACCTTCGACATATCCCCTTCAAACTGCTGGTTTTGTCTTGGAAATTGGCGTCGAAGAACTCCCCGCCTCTGACTTGGACTCGGCTATTGAACAGCTGAAAATCAATGTCCCCAGGTTGATGGAAGACCTTCACCTTGAACATGGAGACGTCAGCGTTTTCGGAACCCCGCGCCGGTTGGCTGTTATAGTGGACTCGCTTGCCCCGAGCCAGCCAGACCGCTCCAACCTGGTCAAGGGTCCGTCAGCGGAACGCGCCTTCGGCTCGGATGGGATCCCAACCCCCGCGGCCATTGGCTTTGCCAGGAGCAAGGGCGTCCTGCCCCAAGACCTTGAAGTCCGAGAGTTGGACGGTGGCAGGTATGTTGTTGCGCTTGTCAAACAGGCCGGGCGTCCAACCTCCACCGTGCTGGTGGAGTCGCTGCCGGGACTGGTGGCGAGTATCAAGTTTGACAAGTCCATGCGCTGGCTGCCTGCCTCCCGCCTGGCAGGAAATGGTGGAGTTATATTCTCCCGCCCCATCCGCTGGCTGGTGGCGTTGATGGGGGACTCTGTGATCCCCTTTGAATATGCCGGTCTGACTGCCGGTCGCATAACGCGCGGCCTGCGCCCGTACAACTCGCCGGAGATTGAAATTCCGGGCGCGGATGAGTATTTGAAAATCGTCCTGAAGAATGGCATCGTCCTGGATGTCGAAGAGCGCAAGGAGCTCATCGAGGCCGGGGGCAGGGAGCTGGCTGCATCTGTCAAGGGGGTGCTAGTCATGCCGCCCGAACTGCTCAGGGAAGTTGCCAACCTGGTTGAGAAACCAACACCCTTCCTTGGAAACTTCGAGCGAGAGTCCCTGTCCTTGCCAAAGGATGTGCTAATCTCGGTCATGAAGAAGCACCAGCGCTACTTTCCGGTTGAACTTCTAGTGTCGGACAGTGGCGCCGCACGGGATGAGCAGCAATCGACACTGTTGCCTTATTTCGTGGCAGTCCGCAATGGAGATTCGCAAGGTCTGGATTTGGTCAGGCAGGGAAATGAGCACGTCGTCCGCGCCCGCTTTGCAGATGCGAATTTCTTCGTGGGTGAAGACCTTAAGCACAAGCTGGAAGATTTCCGCCCGCGCCTGGGTACGCTCATGTTCCAAAAAAAACTTGGTTCGATGCTCGATAAAAACCAGCGAATCGAAAAATTGACGGAAGCGCTGATCCCCATGCTCAACCTGGAAGCTGACCAGGCTGTCTTTGCCCGGCGTACCGCCCATTTGCTGAAGGCTGACCTGGTCAGTAAGATGGTGATTGAGATGACCTCGCTCCAGGGCGTCATGGGGCGTGAGTATGCCCGGCGGGATGGCGAAGCTCCTGCCGTGGCTGAAGCCATTGGCGAGCAGTATCAGCCTGTCCCTAAAACCATGCCCGGTTTAGCCGTGGCTCTGGCCGACCGGCTGGATTCACTCACCGGTTTGTTTGCCGCGGGGCTGGCGCCCTCCGGAACGAAGGACCCGTTTGGTCTGAGGCGCGCTGCCATCGGTATAGTCCAGCCGCTCATCGAACATACAATTGACTTCAATCTGTCTGCCGCTCTGGAATCCGCTGCCGCTCTGGAACCGGTCCCGGTTACGGAACAGGTCAAGGATGAATTGTTGGAATTCATCACCGGCCGCCTGAGAGTGGTTCTAATGGATATGGGTTTCAAGCATGACGTAGTGGACGCCGTCCTGGCAGTGCAGGCGGAGAATCCGGCGGGTGCAGTGCGCGCCATCAGGCAATTGACTGCCTGGGTTGCCCGCCCGGACTGGAGTACAATTCTTCCTGGGTATGCCCGCTGCGTCCGTATTACTCGCGATCAGGAGAAAAAATTCACGGTCAATCCCGATGCCTTTGTCGAGCCCGCGGAGAAGAAACTCTTTGCCGCCTTGGAGAAAGCTGAAAAAAGGAAGCGGGTCCCCGGCTCAGCGGATGATTTCCTGGAAGTCTTTGTCCCACTCATCCCGGCAGTCACCGAGTTCTTCGATAAGGTCCTGGTAATGACCGAGGACAGATCTTTGCAGGAAAACCGACTAGGACTGCTGCAGAGGATTTCATCCCTTGCAAATGGAATTGCAGATTTTGGTAAGTTGGAGGGTTTTTAGGATGATCGGCTCGGCGGAATTCCATCCGTCCTTTTTGCTTCTGTAGATTTCTTTTCGACCCGTGGAGATGCGATGACCCAACCTCCCGCCAATTTATTACTCCGAATTGAACAGCTTCTAAATGCCGGCAAGATTAAGGAAGCCCGGCCATTACTTGTCGATTTTATCCAAGGGAACCCGAACTCTGCACGCGCCTGGTGGCTGCTGAGTATGACCGTTGTCGATGTCGACCGCCAGGTTGCCTGTCTGAAGCGCGTTTTACGCCTGGATCCCGAAAACAAGCTAGCCCAGCAGAGACTGACCAGATTAAACAGCCAGCTTCCCGCTCCCACTTCGACCAGTCCTTTCACCTCATCCATCATGGGTGAGACGGAAGAGTTCACGGACGATATGTCGCTTATACCCGACTGGGCAAAACCCGTCGTGACCACGGCTGAAACCGAACCTCCACAGCCTCCTGTGCAGCAGGCGGAGTCATCCGCAATGCCGCCCGCGCCAGGCGAGTCACAGGAATCCCCCGTTATGCCTTCCTCTTCCAGCGAGCCTGATGTACTCTCGGTTATGTCGTCCGTTTCCAGCGAACAGGCAGCGGCTTCCGTCATAACGCCCATGCCCGGTGAGATGGAGACGTCTTCAGCCAAGCCGGCCGCGCCAATTGAGACGAAGCCTTCTTCCACCGTACTACCCGCGCCCAGCATGCCGGAGGCGCCCTCAACCAAACCTCCAGAACCGATTGAACATGTAGCCATCCCCCCCGTGCCGCCTGCGACCATCGCACCGGAAGCGATCTCAACCCAACCGGCTCCTATCGAGCCGGAGGTGACCTCTACCGTGCCGCCTGCGACCATCGCACTGGAGGCAATCTCAACCCAGCCGGCTCCGATCAGCAAACCAGAAGAGTCCACCACCAAACCGCCCG
>JBGOZL010000072.1:0-7514 GCA_041480185.1 Anaerolineae bacterium | reverse complement strand
GTAAACAAGGTAATCGAGGATGGCAAAACACTGACCCCGATCGTCGATTACAAGCTCGGGCAGCACGGGATCCTGCACCGGATCGACCAGAAGTGGGCAGAGGGGATCCAGAACATCACGATCACCTATCCGCATGGCTACACGGTCATCCCGGATGATATTGTGGCTGTGTGCACGCGGGCAGCCAGCCGGGCTTACCAGGCAGGACTTAAAGCAGCTGATGCCGATGGAATTGCAGGGATTGCCAGCAAATCATTGGGCGATTTCTCGGTGTCTTTCCAGGCGGAGAGCAGTATAGCCGGTGAGGGATTGTTAGGCGCATCGGGATCCAGGATGCTGCTTTTATCCGAGAAAGACATGCTGAATAAATATAGGATCTAAGCATGACCATCTTCGAGAGTCTGCTCAACCATGATTTCATTCACACCGGTCGGAGACGTACCCCAGACGGACAAGGAGGCTGGCCGATCGACGAGATCGATCTCGATCCGGTGCGAGGACGGATCCGGCCAGCATCGTCGAGCGAGCGGGAAGTGGCCATGCTGGAGGAGCGGGTGATCACGCACGTGTTCTATTGCCTGGCGAGCGATGACGTGGTGAGAGGAGACAAGCTCTCTTATGGTGGTCTGACAGTGGAAGTGGAAGGTAAGCGTGAGCCATCCAAAGCAGGCGAGCATTACGAAATCGATTGCCGCGAACGGCAATCCGAACAATCACGGGAAGAGGCAGGCTCATGATATTGAAATGGGATACGGCTGGGTTTAAGAAGAAGCTGATCGCTGAGCTGGTGGAGAACGGGGAGATTGTAGGACAGTTCGTCGAGGCGGATGCCAGAAAGCGCTTACAGGCAGTCATGGACCCGGACTGGGGCAAGGGACACCGTAATTACGTCTCCCGGCTGCTGACGAACGTGGTCGAAAGCGAGCCTAATGCCGTGGTGATCAAGATCGGATTGCCACCTGGCAAGACCACCAAGGAAGGCAAACAAACGCGGCACCTAGGCTTTTACATCGAGATGGGCGATTCTCACCATGCGGCGCACCCTTATTTGAGACCGGCGGTATTTATGAATGCATCTAAGATCGTAGCGCTTTTGGAAGGGAAATAATGGAGTGAGCATCCTCACAGCTGCGATTTACGACAAACTGGCAGGGGATGCAACCCTGACCGCAATGCTGGCAATCTATAAAGGATTACCGGCGATCTTCACCACCGACCCGGCCCCGGGCGACACCGGCTTACCCTATATCGTTAGCGCCGGTGAAGTGACACAAGCGCCAGCGGACACCAAAACCACCCAGGGACGGAGCCTGATCAGAGACGTGCGCTGCTATGCCAAGGCAGATGGATCGGCGGTGGTAATTGAAAGTATTGCCGAACGGGTGTACGAACTGTTACACCGGAAGAGCCTGCCGATCAACGGCTATCAATGGGTTATTTCAAATTGTGGAGGACCGATCGTGGCGGATGAAAAGGATTTTTACGGTCGGATCATAAGTGTGAGCCTATTGGCTCAGAAGGAGTAAAAGAAAATGGGTATGAATGGAACGGATCTATTAATTTTAGCCAATACCGGCACGCCAGGTGTACCGGCCTACTCGATCGTAGGCAGCCAGCGGGATGCGACGCTCGAAGAGTCGACCGATACGATCGACATATCGAGCAAAGACAGCCGGGCACAGCGGGTGCTGCCCGGGCGCTACTCGGCAACGATCTCTTTGGATGCGCTGTACGTGCCGAGTGACCTGGCTTACCTGGCGCTCAAGAATGCCAACCGCAATGGCAATCTCATTTTAGTGGCACGGGAGGAAGCCGGCGTAGTTACCGAAACGGTCGAAGCCAAGATCGATTCGATGAGCGAAGCATTACCGGATCAGGGTGAGTCGACCATCTCCATATCGCTGACCATCGATGGGTTCTGGAACGAGGTAGGCAGCTAATGGCGGCGCGGGGTGAAGGTATTATCCATGCCAAGAGCGGCGACATCTACCTGCTGTTCACAAACCGGGCATTGCTGAATGCCGAGAAACAGCTGGGTAAAGGTATCCTGAGCGTATTAAATGGCTTCATTTCAAACAACAGCGGATATACAGAACTGGTAGCGCTGCTGCGGGTGGGTGTGGAAGCTGCCCGCCAGGATGCGCACACGAGCGGCCGACCTGTAACCAATAGCGATGCCATCGATATCATCGATGAGGTTGGTTTTGCTGCTGCGCTCACACCGGTGGTTGAAGCTGTGTCTGATGTGATCAGTTATAGCCAGGAAGATGAAGATAACCCGGTAAAGAGCGAAACAGACCCAAACTGAGGCGGGAGCCCATCGATTTCGAGGGGCTCCTGAAGCAGGCATTGCGCTGCGGGATCGGTGTGGCAGAGTTCTGGGACATGACGCCCCGGGAGACATTCATGGCGATCGATGCATTCATTTGGCGCGATGAATACCAACAAAAGCTGAACATCATTCAGGCCTGGCGTATTGCCATGCTGATGCGCGCCAAGCGGATGCCAGCGCTCAAGGCGCTCTTGGGAAGCAAACCTGCCAAACCATTACACGGCATGGAAAAAGAGAAGCGACGGCGCGAGTTCAAAGAAATGACGAAGAATCTAGACGTGAGCAAGCTGGGAAAGAAATAGAGCCATGTGGCATAATTCTTCTTGTCACGCGGAACAGAATACCGGGGCACTTTGCTATGGGTAATGAGATTTTTACTCTATATCAGTATACCCACCGCACAGATGGAAAACGTTATATCGGTGTGACGAATAATCCGGCGCGGCGAAGAAACGAGCACACCAAGGGAAGAGATTGTGCCAGGATATTCAGTGCGGCAATAAAGAAGTACGGCTTCGAAGCCTTCGACTATAAAATTTTGGCTATCTTTGATGATGTATCTGCGGCTGCTTATCATGAGCAGGCAACCATCCAGACATTTGGAACGCTTGTACCAAACGGCTATAACTTGACAGCAGGTGCTCCATGTACAGTTTACGGTGGACCATTCAGCGCCGACGCGAGAGCAAAGATAAGTGCAGCTTTGATTGGAAAAATAGTTTCCGATGAGACGAGGGTTAGATTGTCTGTTGCCCGCAAGGGACAACACAATTTTATTGGTCATACTCACAATGCCGAAACACGGGCAAAAATAAGTGCAGCGAAAATGGGTGGAACTCCTTGGAATAAAAATAAGAAACATCCATATTCAGCCGAGACACTCAAAAAAATTAGTGCGGCCGGTAAGGGCCGTAAGCAATCAATTGAGACATTAGCCAAAAGAAGTATCTCCATGAAGGGCAACAAAAATAGCCTTGGGCGAAAGTTATCACCTGAAACCAAAGCTAAAATTGGCGCGGCCGGTAGAGGTAGCAAGCGTTCTTCTGAGACCCGAGCCAAGATATCAGAAAGCATGAAAAATTCTATGGCTCATAAAGCAGCGATGGCATCGCCAGAAACGCGCTCCAAAATGAGTACTTCGCATAGAAAGGGTATTACATGACGACACAATTAGGCGAGGCAACAATCCCGATTCGTGCTGTCCTCGATAAATTAGACGGCGATCTGGCTCAGGCACGCAGCAAGGTCGAGAATGCCATGAGCGGAATTGGCAGGGTTGCCAGCGGGATAGGTGATAGCCTGAAGAATGTCGGCATAGTTGCCCTGGGTGCGTTAGGCATAGTAACTGGCACACTGACTGCCCTGGGTGGCGTGATGGCTTTTGACATCAAAGGGGCGATGGATGAGCAGGAATCATTCGCCAAGCTGGAAGCGGTAATCGAGGCCACGGGTGGGGCGGCAGGCGTTACCGCTGAACAGGCGCGCAAGCTGGCTGAAGGGATGAGTTTGCTCACCCGTTATACCCATGAAGATATCGAGGCTGGAGAGGCAGTACTCTTGCGCTTCAAAGCCATCGGTGAAGATACATTTCCGCAGGCGACACAGACGGCGGTAGACCTGGCTGCATCGTTGGGAATTGATATCCCATCAGCGGCGTTAATGCTGGGCAAGGCGCTCGAAGCTCCTGGCGAGGGATTATTACGCCTAAAAGCGGCGGGTGTGGTCTTTACCGACGAGCAACAGGCAATGATCGATTCGATGGTACTGGCCGGGGACACGGCCGGGGCACAAAAATTCATCATGGATGCACTCGGTAAATCCGTTGGCGGAACAGCGGAGAAGATGGGAAAGACTTTGGGAGGCCAGTTCACGAGATTCAAAAATCGCATGGGGGAGGCGGCGGAATCTATCGGGAACGCACTCTTACCCTCTCTGCAATCATTGTTCGATAAAGTGCTTCAACCCGGAATATCAATCGTCGAAAATATTGCGGGTGCCTTTGGCGATCTCCTTACTACAGGAGATTTAGGCGCATTTCTAGGTGACATCCAAGAAAGACTGGCGGGATTAGTCCCTCAATTTGTGATCGATGCGATTGCCAATGTGGTTGGATTTATCGGCTTATTAATTAATGCGGTCGGGAAGTTTTTAGAAAATATAGCGATGGGAATGGACCCGATCAACAGCTTTGCCGGGTTACTGGATAAACTGTTTGGGCAGGATATCGCCAATACATTTATCGAAATAGCCTCAGCTGTGCGTGGATTTATCGAGAGTGTGATGGGAGTTGTGACCCCGATCTGGGAGGCGATAACACAATTCGTCTCCTGGAAGGATGTGTTAATTGGCCTGGCAATTGCCATCGGAACGGTGGTTATTCCCATAATTTGGGGGATACTCTCACCGATCTTATCTATTATTGCCACAGCGGCACTTCTAATCGGGGCGATTGCCCTGCTGCGAAATGCCTGGGAGAACGATTGGGGCGGGATCCGGACTACGCTGACCAATCTATGGGTGAACGTGCTGCAGCCGGCATTCAACCAGATCTGGATATGGCTATCGGTGAATATCCCGATTGCCATCCAGACATTAAGTGATTTTTGGACCAATGTGCTGCAACCTTCACTACAAACATTTTGGGGATGGGTCCAATCCACTGTATTCCCAATAATCCAGACTTTATGGAATTGGCTGGCGACCAATGTACCACTTGCAATCCAGACCTTGAGTGATTTCTGGACGGGGACATTATTACCTGCCATCACCGGTGCGTATGATTACTTTTCAACTTTCATTCTGCCAATCTTTCAAAGTGTGATCGATATAGTTAACAGGCTGGGAGAGATTGCTTTGACCGCATTGGCTGGATTCTGGGAGAAGACCCTGCAGCCAGCGCTTGAAAAAGTATATGGTTACTTCAATGAGAATATCCTGCCAATTTTCACAAAGGTAAGAGACTTCATCCAGGATGAATTGGGTCCGAAGATTCAATGGCTGGTGGATAAAGTATTCACACCACTTGGTGAAACGCTGGAAGGTGGGGTAAAGAGAGCCCTGACCTGGCTGCATGATCAATTGGTGAAGATCAAAGACTTCCTGGACAAATTCACCCTCCCAGATTGGCTCACTCCTGGCAGCCCAACACCCTTCGAGATCGGTTTACGTGGGATCGGGGATGCACTTGAAAATATAGCCAAGAAAGAACTCCCCGGGCTGACTGCCGGATTCAACCTGAATGCATCCGAGACAAGTTTGCAGCCAGCAACGGAACAACTCAATTTTTACATCCAGGGAGCGCCAGATGATGAAATTGGAAAGCGACGCCTGGCACGCTACACCGTCGAAGAAATCCGGAGGCGGAAATCATGAGTATGCAGCTTTACATCAAATATGCGGGGATCACCCTGGATTTCCAAGCCAATGGATATGAGATGGTGGGCGGATTTTATCCTGAAACTCCCGATGAAGGCATGGAGATCATCAGCGACCAATTCACAGTGCGGATCACAGGCACATCCGGAGCCGACCTGCATGCCAAAAAAACGGCGATAAGGCTGGCTTTGGAACATGCCAAGGAGCATAAGGATGACGCCCTGGCTGCCTATGTCTACTTCGATATCGATGACAGCGGGGATGCCTGGATGTCAAAGATGCTTAAGGGGGCGGTGCACTATGACAGCAGGCTAGAATCCACCTGGCGAAACAATGTGGTGGTGGCTACGATCATCATCGAGCATAAGCCATATTGGGATCAACAAGATGAAGTGCAGGTGCCGCTCACCAATGGGAATGGGACGAATAATACAGCCGGGCTGGTTATTTTTAACTGCGGGGATAATGCGGGTGCCAGCCCAAATCATCATGATAATTATGTGGAGATCGCAGCGGCGGACGTGCTGGGGGATATGCAAGGTCCGACACGCCTGGAGGTGCTCAATAGTTACGCCACTTCACGGCTTTATACCTTATGGATCGGACAGAACTGGACCGATCCGGATAACATGAGCCATATCCTGGAGGGTGAGAGCTCGACGATCGGTACTGAGACGGATGATACCACCGGATGCTCGAATGGGCATTTTATGCGCAAAGCCCTGGCATCGGGAGCTGAGGCCGATCTGTTCACCTGGGCGCTTACGGATAGCTTTTTAGATGCCTGCAAGGGCGGATTGTTCAAGATCCTGGCCAGGTTTCATGGAAACGCCCCAACCAACGTAAAATTCAGGATCAAACTGGAATTTGCGGTAACCAATATCTGGCAAACCGGCCAGGCGACGATCGATGCATCGAGGGCGCTGCAGATCCGGGAACTGTTTACCTTTAGACTACCTCCCTGGTTGCTGGGTCAGACCAACCTTTCCGCCCTGACCATGACCTTGACCGGGCAGCAGAGTAGCGGATCTTCGGTGAACGTGGACCTGGATTTCCTGCAGATCACACCCCTGGATGGCTGGCGAATGCTGGAATGCGCCGGCTATGGGGTGGTGCAGAACAGCCGCATGATCGACGATGGGGTGAACGAGAATGCCTACATCGATGATGGGGCTGGAGATAATAAAGCCGGGATCCTGGTGGGATACGGAAACCCGATCAAGCTTTACCCGGGGAAGAAACAGCGATTATATTTCTTGATGCACAGCTGGGCGGGGAATACGGCTGAGATCGCCCGGACGATCTCTTTGAAACTTTTTTATCATCCACGGAGACAAAGCCTGTGAACGTGGTTTTCAAGAAGCGGAATTTCGGAAGCCTGCTCACCCCACTGCCTTTGAAACATCACGTGAAGAGATATTCGCATTCAGTGATCGGTGGCCCGAAACTGGCAGAGGACTTCGTGACTGGCCCAGAGGCGGATTTGTGGGAATTGATCGAATATGCCCGCCAGCCGATCTATATCATTTCCGAGAAGGGCGATGCGGTATGGTGGGGCCACGTGGCAGAAGCCAAGCTCGATATTGGCAAATGGTCGATCGGGGTCAACATTGATTCAATGACCAATGCCATCTCAGTTGCCTATGAAGACGATGCGGATCTGGGCCAGCCCAAAAAGACGGCCTGGGCAGAGGTGGCCGATTCTATACTCGAATATGGCAGGCGGGAGAGATTGTTCACTTCGAGCGGCTCCAATTCCATCCACGCATTAGCGGCGCGGGATAAGTACCTGGCTGAAATGAAATAT
>JBGOZL010000071.1:0-7541 GCA_041480185.1 Anaerolineae bacterium | reverse complement strand
GCCCAACCCCCAGGCGCTGGATCAGGAAGCGGTCGATGCTTAAACGGCGTTTCATGACAGCACCCTTTCAGCGCGTTTCCTGGACTTAAATATCACCGACGATGCGGTGATATTCACCGCCAGCGAAATGAGGAACAGCACCAGACCGATGAAAAACAGCACGTGGTAATGGGTGCTGCCGTTGGCGACCTCACCCATTTCGGCAGCGACGGTAGCCGTCATGGTGCGGACGGGGGAGAGAATGGATGTCAATTTGATCGCCATCACCGGCGCATTGCCGGTGACCATCATCACTGCCATCGTCTCGCCGATCGTGCGACCCACACCGAGCATGAGGGCAGTCAAGACTCCGGAACGGGCTGCAGGAAGGGTCACCCGCCAGATGGTCTGCCATTTTGTGGCACCCAGGGCCAGTGCTCCCTCCCGGTAACTTTGCGGGACGGCGTCCAGGGCATCTTCGGCGATTGAGACGGTGGTTGGGATGGCGATCGCCGCCAGGAGCAGCGCTCCAGCCAGGGCGGTCAGGCCAGTGGGCAGATCCAGAAAGACCCGCAGGAACGGCGAGAGCAGCAGAATCCCAAGGAAGCCGAGTACCACCGAGGGAATTCCGCCCAACAGTTCCACCAGCGGTTTGAGAATTTCACGCATCCAGCGTGGGGCGATTTCAGCGAGAAAAACTGCTGTTCCTATCCCGAATGGAATGGCAATCAGCATGGCCCCCACCGTCACAACCAGTGAGCCGGTAAGCAGCGGCAGGATGCCAAAGTGGTTTTCAATGGGATACCAGCGCGTGGTAAACAGATCGCCGAGTTTGACTTCGAACAAGGCCGGGAGGCCTTGGCGCAGGAGGAAAAAGAAGATAAGGATGACAAAAACAACCGCCGAATAACCGCAGGTTTTTACAATCGCTGTGATGATGGTTTCACGCCAATGAGGGGATTTATCCATTTAGCTCCGCTGTCAAATTCCCGTGTGATTACTTTATTGGCACGAAACCCAGGTTGGCTACAATTGTCTGAGCCTCGGGGGAAAGGATCCAATTGATGTAATCTTTAATCGCGCCGGTTGGTTGCCCGCCGGTGTACATGTATAGGTCACGCGCCACCGGGTAGGAGTTGTCGTTGACCGTCGTAATGGATGGGACGACATACGGCCCGCCGGCATTACGGGCGACTGCGATCACGCTGTTCATCAAGTCAGGCGGAATGTAGCCGAGGCCATCGTAGCCGATGGCGTTGGGATTCTGGCGCACCTCGTTGATGATGCCTTCCGAGGAGGGCAGCAGCAGGGTGTCGGTTGAAAACAGGGTGGTGTTTTTTGGGTCGCCCAGGCGGATAACCGTTTGCAGGAAATAAACATGGGTACCGGAGTTGGTCTCGCGCGAGAGTCGCACGATGGGCCGGTCATCGCCGCCAACGCCGGTCCAGTTGTTGATCTTGCCGCTGTAGATATCAGATATCTGCTGTAGGGTCAAGCGTCGGACTGGGTTCTGTGGGTTGACGACGACGGCGATGGCATCCCGGGAGATCACAAACTCGACCGGAGTGACCCCGTTCGCTTTTGCCTGTTTGATTTCATCGGCTGTCATGGCACGCGAGGCATTGGCAATGTCCACCGTCCCATTGATGAGGGCTGCTATCCCGGTTCCAGACCCGCCCCCGGTAACCGAGATGCTGATGTCGGGATGCTCGGTCTGGTAACGCTCCGCCCAGGCGAGAGCCAGGTTGACGATCGTGTCAGAGCCTTTATTCTGGATGTAGGCGGAAGTCTTGGTTGGGGAGGCTGCCTGACCGGTGCCCTCTCCGCAGGCGGCCAGGATTACCAGTGAAACAAGCAGGATGAGACGACCAACTTTCATCACCCAGATTATAAATTATAACCAGGCGCTCTTGTAGGCGGAATCGTGTAAAATTGTCCCATGACCCAATCCCTGGTGTTCGCCATCTCCAACCTGGACTTCTATTACGGCACAAAATTGGCTCTGTCCAAAATCAATATGGATATCCTGCCGCGTAAGGTCACTGCGCTGATTGGGCCCTCGGGCTGTGGAAAATCAACCTTCCTGCGCTGCCTGAACCGGATGAATGACACCATCCCAGGCACGCGTCTCGAGGGGAAGATCCTGCTGGAGGGCACCGACATCTACGCCCCAGATTACAACGTAGCTGAACTGCGCCGGCAGGTCGGGATGGTGTTCCAGAAGCCGAACCCTTTCCCGCAGTCTGTGTATGATAACGTGGCGTTCGGCCCGCGCGTGCTGGGGATGGTCCAGAATAAAGCCCATTTGGATGATATTGTGGAACACAGCCTGAAGGATGCCGTACTGTGGGACGAGGTCAAGCAGGATTTGCGAGCCAATGCCCTGGGCTTTTCGCTTGGACAGCAGCAGCGGATTTGCATCGCACGCGTGCTGGCTGTCAAACCGGACGTGATCCTGTTCGACGAGTCCACTTCCGCCCTCGATCCCATCGCCACCGGTGGTATCGAAGACTTGATCTCCGAACTCAAGAAAGATTACACGATTGTTATCGTGACTCACAATATGCAGCAGGCCGGTCGAGTATCGGACTACACTGGTCTCTTCTGGTTGGGTGAACTGGTCGAATTTGGACGGACCGAGAAGGTTTTTACCCGCCCCGAAAAGGAATTGACTGACGCGTACCTGACAGGAAAATTGGGGTAATTACGGGTCCCTGGGAGGTCTTTCGCAACTAGGTGAGTTGGGGGGTGTAGGCGGGTGCCTCGGTGTTTTCTCAGACGCTTCTATGTGGACTGCGGGAAAGGCTCCCGAATGAATGGGCAATAACTAAGAGGGAATTTGCGGGGTTTCTCAACACCCACTAAAGAGCGATGGTTAAACTCGGTCAGATCGAAAGGAAAGATCGCCTTATGGATTCAAACCGAACGACTGACTTAAAAATGGGGGTGCGGATCGAGGTTATCACCATCCTCTGGATGGTGGTCGAGATGTCCGTCTCTATCGGCGCTGGCATCGCAGCGAGGAGTGTTCTCTTAACCGCCTTTGGAGTAGATAGCCTCATCGAGCTGGTCAGCGGGTCGATCCTGCTCTGGCGGCTTTCCACCGAGAATCGGGGAGAGGATCTTGGAAGCGTAAGGCAGGCGGAACGCCGGGCAGCCTGGGTGGTTGCTGTCAGCCTGAGCATGCTGTGTGTGTACGTTCTGATCTCATCCGTTTACCTGCTGCTCACTCATGCCAAACCCGAGAGTTCCGTAATCGGGATTGGGATTTCGGCGGCAGCCCTGTTGATCATGCCATGGCTGGCAGTGTCCAAGCGCCGGATTTCAAAGAGGATCAATAGTGCGGCCTTGGCGGGGGATTCAGCCAATTCCATGACCTGTGCGTATATGGCAGCCACCGTGCTCGTTGGTCTGGTCTTTAGCACGCTATTTGGATTGTGGTGGGTGGAGTACGTTGCCGCGCTGGTGTTCCTGGTCTGGCTGGTACTGGAAACCCGGGAGGTGTTTGCGGAAGCGCGGGAGGAAACCAGGGAAGACTAGACGGAAAGGGGGTGGGGATCGAATATAAAACCGCCACCAGTCTGGATTGACATTGGCGGCGGAATGGTTTTTACGAGATCTGGGACGTTCAGGGGGATTGCATTTCAGTATGTTACAGATCCCGCTTCTGGAATACTCGGACAGTCAAAGCCAGTACCACCAGCAGGTAAACCATTGCATATGCGACCATAAACAGGCTGGGTACCGAGGTGGCCCCAAAGGGAGAGATTCCCAGCAGACCCGAAAGCGGTGATTGCATTTCATAGGCTGCTCTGCGCCATAAGGATTCACTGGGAATGATCAGGCTGGTCAGGATGCCGACTTTCACCGCCGTCTGGCTGTTGAGTACAGCGCCGATTTGTTCGATCCAGCCGCCGATGAAGGATAACCCGTACAGCCCGAAAACCACCCCGCCGGTTGCCAGTGCTGAGAACCGGCTGGAGAACAGCATCGCCACGGTCATGACCAGTAGGCTTTCCAGGTAAATTAATATCACCCCAGCGAAAAGGTGGGGTGCGGTATATCCGGACTGCAGCAGGATGCTCAGGACAGTCCCGCCCTCCATGAGCAGCAGGTACAGACCCAGCAACCCGGCAAATCCCAGCCATTTTCCAAACACCACGTCCGAACGCCGGATGGGCTTGGTCACGATGACCTGGATCGTGCCCGAGTTGATCTCTCCCGCCATGGTATCCGCGCCCAGCAGGGCTGCCATGGCAATGGCCAGGAAGGTGACCGCATACAACCCGGCCAGGAATAATCCGCTGGCCCTTTCGGTGTCGAGGATGTTTTGAACCCCGCTGCTATCCGTACCGGTGATCGAGGCAAGGGAACTGGTATTGATCATGTGGAAGCCGATCGAAAAAACAGCCAGGAAGCAAATCCCGAGCAGTAGTCCGGTCAGCACGATGCGCCGGCGGATCGCCTGGACGAAGGTCATGCGGGCCAATATGAAGATTGAGCTCACAGCCCACCCTCCTTCCCGACCGTTTCGATGAACAGCTCTTCCAGTGAAATGCGTTTGGGGGAAATTTCGAATACGGCGACTCCGTGTTCCACCAGGTAGCGATTGATCTCCGGTAGGACCAATTCATTTTGGATGGTCAGGGTCAGAGTGTTATCTTCCTGATGAACCTGCTGGGCCCAGGTTGAAAGACCGGTGGCGGTTTCCGGGTTGAGTCCTTTTACACGTAGAACTGCCGTAATCTGGCCGGTATTCAGGGACGCCAGTTCCAACAGGCGGATCACCTCCCCGTGACTGATGAATGCCACCCGGTCGCAGGTGACCTCGATCTCGCTGAGCAGGTGGGAGTTAAGGAAGACACAGGTACCCTGGGCGCGCAGTTCGTGGATGATGTCCCGCACCAGGATACGTCCCACCGGGTCAAGGCCGGAGGTAGGTTCATCCAAAAAAACTAGGGCCGGTTGGTTGAGAAGAGCTTGGGCCAGACCAATGCGTTGCAGCATTCCCTTTGAGAAGGTGGAAAGGTGCCTGTCTCGAAAACCATCCAGCCCCACCCGCTCGAGCAATTCGTCAACCCGGACAGATAAACGGCGGGGCTGCATTCCAAAAAGTTGACCGTGCAAAGTCAGGAACTCGCGGGCGGTCAACCAATCCTGGAAGCGAAAGTGTTCGGGTAGAAAGCCAATCCGTGCACGCGTGCTGCGGTCTCCGAGTGGAGCCCCCAGCAGGGAGGCTTTGCCTGAGGTGGGCTTGATCAAGCCAACCAGCATCTTGATTGAGGTGGTCTTGCCGGCCCCGTTCGGTCCCAGGAATCCAAACACCTCACCCTGCTGGATTTGCAGGGTGAGGCATTTTACAGCGGCGTTATCGCCGAATTCTTTTCTTAATTCGTTTGTTGCAATCGCAGGTACAGGCGGCATACTTGTCCATTATGGGAGGGAATTCGCCATCTGGATGGCTTGCTGGGAATCAGTGCCCAGGCTGCTGATGGCATAGATGATACCATTCTTGACCCATAGCAGGACATACTGCGGTGCGTCGTCGGCAGGGCGCTGGATGAGCGTGCCGGTCACTCCATCGACCGTCACCTGATCATACGTGGCGGCGTTCTTGGGGAGCGGGATCACCAGGGTGGAGGTCCAATCGACCGTTTGAGTGAAGGCCGCGGCCTGGTCGCTGGTCATGCCCGTGAATTCCAATCCGATCTGGGCGAGCTGGGCGATATTCAAGTCTCCCGGAGCAGAGACGGTTGGGGTGGGGATTTCCGCCAGGATGACACAGTCGGGGTAGCGCCGCCCGGCAGAGCCGCCTGAGTTGAGACCAATACCGGTGTCCTGGGCGGCCGGGTCGGGACAGGTGCCGTAAGCCACGCTCACGCTGGCTGGAATATTCACCGAGACATCCGCTCCGTTGATCGAAGTGGGCAGCACCAGGTCAGACCGCCCGGATTCATCCAGCAACGCCTGGGCTTTGGCCACATCGACCTTGAGGGTGAAGGCTGCTGCATTCTCAACACTCAGCCGGGAAGGTGTCATTCCCTGGGGAACACGCACGGTGAAGCCGGCCAATTGGCTGGCCTGGGCTGCATTCGTAGCAGGGACCGGCGCTCCGGGATTCTGCTGTGTGGTGACTGAGCTGGCGATCAGGTCGCTGACCTGCTTTCCGAGGGTATCATTCCCGGTCAGCATTTGGATACCGGTAAAGTCAACGGGAACCACAACTACCTGCTGGACGCGGAAGAGGTTCAGTACCTGGTCTGCAAACGCGCGTGCCTGGGGGAAGGAAAATATGACCGCCAGGATGACCACGATCGCCAGTCCAACTCGCAGGGTGGAGGAGGTAAACAATTTTCTAAACATGGAAATCTCCTTTCGGGACTCGTTATATTGATGGAAATGGATCAGGGCTGTTTTGGCATCCGGACCGGATTGCCCGGCCTGTGAGCCCAGGAAGGACAGTCCGCTGGTGGCTTGCTGCGTCTCTGCCTTGATCTGAGCCTGCTGCCTCCGGCAGGTGGGACAATTTTCCAGGTGGTCCATGACTGACCCGTCTAATTCCTGGTCGAGAGCGGCTCGCAGTTGCCCATCGTTCAAATGCTTATTCATTTTTCCTCCTCGATAAGGGCGAGGTAGACTTTCTCAAATTCGCGTTCGGCACGCAGTAGCAGCGGACCAACGGATGCCGGGGAAAGGTTCAGGGCCTTGGCAATGTCCTTGTAAGGCATTCCCGAGTAGCGCAGCACCAGCATTTGTGCCCGGTGGGGATTCATCTTTGCCAGTACCAGGCGGGTCATGCGGTGATCCTCTTCGGTTTCCAGGATCTGCGGAGGGCGGGTTTCCGGAGCATCTTCCAGGGCGCCTTTCCCGGCTGACATTTCATAATGTTCCCGGTGCTTGGCACTGCGGATGGAATGTAGCGCCAGGTTGGTGGCCACCCGGTACAACCAACCCCCCGAGTTGGTTCCCTCGCCGGTCTTTGGTGGGTGCCGGTAAAGTCGGAGGAAAGTTTCCAGTGCCAGGTCTTCCGCCTCGGCCGGGTCTCCAATCATGCTCACAAGCAGCCGGTAGATCGCACTCCAGTGTTCGAGGAACAGGTCCTCAAAGGTCTTGGAAGAGAGGGAAGACTCGGTGGATCCGGTCCGGGAATCGACCGCAACTGCCTTGCGGGCCTTCATCGCCTGAATTGATCTTTCTTGGGAGATAATTTCATCCATCGGTCCTGGGTGTCTTTCCTGATATTAAAACCCCTCCCGATGGGAAAATGAGACAGTCTCATGCCAGTGAGCTTACCATGGAAAAGTGGAATTTAAAGCGTGATTACTTTCCCCGCCTTGGTCTGGGCTTCAAGAATATCCGCCATCCCCCCCACAATTCCCACCCGCACCTTTTCCGTCAGGCCGAAGTAATTGAGGCAGGTTGAGCAAATGATCAAGCGGACGCCGCGCTGCTCGAGCAGGGAGAGTTGTTCAAGGTGAGGCGACCCTTCCACCACCAGCCTGACAGCCTCAGTATAAAAACAGATGGCATTCGGTAATGATCCGTTTTGCAGGAGCAGGTTT
>JBGOZL010000070.1:0-7546 GCA_041480185.1 Anaerolineae bacterium | reverse complement strand
TGCATGGCGGTAAAGCCGGCCCCGGGGCTGTTGCGGGCGGCCACTTCGATGGGCAGGGAGGTGACGCGCGCCAGCTCAATGGTCGAGTGCATGCTGAAGCCGCCGACGGTGCCATTGGCGGGGTCGAGGTGGGCGCGCCCGTACAGGAAAGTCTGCTGGGCACGGTAATGGACCACCCCGTAACTCTGGAAGGTCACCTCGTCCCTTGAAAGGTATTTATGGCGAGCATCGCGGCTGGGATTGAAATCGAAATTGGTTTCGCGCGCCCAACCAAGGAGGGTAGGGAAGAGCCAGCCATCGCCCCAATGCGCCAGGAGGATATCGGGGTCGTAGGAGTCCAGCAGGGCGGAGAAATCCTTGAGCACCTGGGGGGGCTGGTCCAGCTGCAGGGTCCGCTGCTCTTCTCCACAAGTGATGAGAATGCTGGCAGGGCGGGAGAACTGCGGGTTGGCATCCGGCAGCACCGTCATGGTCCGCAGACCGGGGATGGAATAGTCGATCTCCCAGGGGCTGTCCTGCGGGTAGATGTTCAGCAGGTTATTGTCTGCGTCGTGGGAGAAGAAACAGCGGGCGGTGGGGAAAACGCCGTGCGCCACCGCATAGCGCACCGACAGGGGGACATTAATGTCATAGTAGAGCAGGCGGGAGGCGCCGAAGCGCCTTTTAAGATCGTTGATGAGGTGCTGCTGGAGGACCGGGTTGGCGGTCTGAACAGCGAGCACCTGGCGGGGACCGTCGTACAGATCCAGCCGCTCGGTGAGGAAGGAACGCACCCTGAAGCTATCCTGCTCAAGGAAGCCGGCGACCTTTTCGAGCGCATCGGGCTCGCCGCCGATGTAGAAGGCGGAAAGAAAGGAGGCCGTGAGGCGCCGGCGAATGCCGTCCTCGCCCAGGATCCAGAGCACGACCCCGTCCTGTTCGTCGGGGTAGATAAAGAGCAGCCAGCCGGAAAGACTAGAGTGCACCATCGGAGGGATAGAGTATTTCGGATAGTTCGGCGCGCAGGGCGCGCAGCCTGGAATCGACATCCTCATCGAGATGCTGGATGTCCTCTTTCAAGCGGGAACTTTCGGCGGCTTGAGCGCGCTGCCCGCTTTGAACTTCCTGCTGCAGCTTTTCCAATTGAGCCTGCAAGGCCGTGATCAGCTTCCTCTGCTCGAGGACCATCGACATGAGGAGGGTGGCGATCAGGAGCGGGTGGTTGCTTTTTTCCACCGAGGGGACGTAGGCCTCGATCACGTCCCACAGTTCATCGAACAGGAGCTGGTCGCTCTTGAGCAAAAGTGCGCGCCGGTAGCCATCGAAGAAGGCGCGTTCGGATCTGAAGCGCATGGTCATGGAGGCGGTGTTATGACCCATGGTCGTACCCTCCGCCCAGCCGGGTGATCCGGTCGGCATTATGGAACAACATGGCATAGAGCTGAGTCCGCTCGGTGCCGGGGGAAGCGCTAACAATAATCGGGCCGGCCTGGCCAAGCCCTTTGAGGGCCAGGATGCCCTGGATGAACAGTTCGGAGACCTCGGCCTCGCGGACCTTGTCATCGTAGAAGTGCAGGAGCAGGTCAGTGACGAAGGTGGGGGTCCGGGCGGCCCGTGTCTTGCGCAGCAGGGCAACCACCTGGTAGCAGGTCTCGGCGCGGGAGATGGCGATGTTGTCTTCCAGGACACGGTAATAATTTCCCCCGGCGCTGCGGGCCACGTCGTAGATCAGGAGCTGGAGGTCGAGGTAGTTCCCGCATATCAGCCAGCGGATGGGGGCGTGGACAGCCAGCCTGACCAGGTAGCGGCGCATGTAGGCGGTGGTGAGGGCGGGGGGACCGGTGATGAGACGAAATCTGCCAGGCATAATCGTTCCTGACTATCATTATAATAGAACATGCGTTCTAGTGTCAAGTGTGTATGAAAAAAACCTTCTCAAAGTATGGGTTTTAACCCCCCGTCCCCTCCCCAAAAGGGGAAGGGGGGAAATTTACAAAAAAAGGAGTGCGAAAAAGCAAAGCTTTTTCGCACTCCTTTTTTTGATTTCACCTTTATGTTTAATATAGGGTGGTGACTGTTCTCAATACCCCAGGACTTCATTGACCAGCAAAAGATTAACGCTGCGGTGCAAGTAGGGCGCTTCGCGTTCAAAGACCAGGATCTTTCCGATAAAACTGCGGGCCTGTTCTCCGTAGAGCTGTTTCATGTGTTTATCTTCCAGGGGGAGAACATATTCGCGCACCCGCTGAAAGGCGGTTTCGAGGGTGGGGGTGATCTTCTGCACACCCGCCACCCAAACAATATTGGTGCTTGAATAGGCATACGCCGACAACTGGCTGCCGGTGGCGCTGGCAATGAGGATCTCTCCTGTTTCAGCAATAGCGTGGACGCTGCCCAGATAATAGTCGGCCTGGGAGGCCTGCTTGCGCAGTGCCACCGCTTTGGCGGGATCCTTCTCCGCCATGATCCCTGCTTTTAGGTACTTCCAGGGATGGTTCCCGCTCATGAGCAGGGCTTCGAAACCGGTCTGCTGTAGGGTGATGGAAGCGCCGGTCATCACGCTGACACCTGCAGGAATGAGGGCCTGCAAATGTACCAGGGCGGACTCTTTCGTATCGACCAGCGTGACGGTGACTCCGCGCGCCCGGACGGCTTCGATCGTTTTTTGCAGACGGTCAGGGGCGGGGAGAATGTTGTAGGGCATATGTTATATTCCCTTGAAAAATATTAGAAGAGAGGAATTTATTGTACCGTAAAAGCGAGGCTGGCGTCCGCCGTATTCCAATGTATGCGCGATGAAGTCCTCCCCCTTTTCGTGCAATTCCATCGCCATTATCAACCCTTCAAATTACCAGCACAGGGCAATCAGTATGGTGCAGCACTTTCATGCTCTGGCTTCCCAGCAGAATGCCACTCAGGGTCCCCAAGCCGCGCGCTCCCATCACGATCAGGTCAATCCCGTGTGTTTTTGCAGACCGCAGGATCACATCAGCTGGCTGCCCTTCCTGCACCTCGCTCTCCAGCCTATCTGGCAACTCCCCCGCCACCTTTAGCGCTTCCTGGAGTACCTTCGCGGCCTCCTCCCTTTGGGCTGTGATTGCAATCTGGTAGGCTACCTCACCCACGTAAGCGGGAACAGGATCAAAGGCCGTGATGATGTGCAGGTCGGCGCCCAATGCCCGCGCCAGATTGGCCGCCACCCAAACGGCCTGACAGGCACTGTCTGAACCATCCACAGCCACCAGAATATTCTTGAACATTTAGCACCTCCTTCATGCCAGGCGCCGGTATCATCCAGATTTGGGTACCCCGGGTGAGGGTAAAGATTCCCAGCAGCCCGCGCACTCAACCCGGCTGAAGGGTCCTGACCACCAGCACCGAGCATCCCGAATAGTGCACCAGCTTGCGCGAGACGCTACCCATCATCCAGCTCCTGATCGGGGTGAGTCCGCGGGATCCGGAGATGAGCAAATCAATATTATGTTCTTTGACAACTGCCATGATCTCGGTGGCAGCATCTCCCCTCTTCAGGATACCCTCTGCAGGCTTACCCATTCCCTGTAGCGCCTCAAGCGTGCTGTCCACCAGCGCCTGCCCTTCCTTATCCTCCTTCGTCCTCAGCCCAGCAGCTTCCTCTGAATCTTGGAAAGCCATCGGCACGTTGCCCGTTGGCGTCATCACGATCATCATGGGTATGGGCAGCGATGGGAGCACGTGCATCACCCAGAATCTAGCACCCACTGGCATGGGCAACCCGCCCAGGAATTGTACTGCCTGCTGGCTGGAGGCCGAGCCATCCGTCACCAGCAAAACGCGTCGTAGCCCGTTGTAGGGTGCGCGTACCACCAGAACCGGGCAAGGGGCGTATTCCACCACCTGCTGCGCCACACCGCCTACAAGAATGCCCAACGTGGCACGCAATCCTTTCGCACCGATGATAATCAGATCGGGCTTTTGCTCTTCGGCATACTTCAAGAACTTCTCCGTGGGGAAGCCCAACAGCAGCTCCGGTACGGCATGCAGACCTTTCTTTCGCAAGCGGTTGCAGGTCTGGTTTAGCGCGTCTTCTATCAGCATCAGGTCCGTCGCCTGGGTTGGGGCAACAGCTCGGAATATGGTGATGTCAGTTCCGGATGGAAAGGGCATATCCTCCACCATTGCCACCGCGGCAAGTGCATGCTCCGAGCGGTCATCTCCCAGCAGGATTTTGAAATGCCAGTTGTTCGTTTTATCAATCATGAGCCACCTCTTAATAATGAGATAAGGCAACCCATTATCTCCCCTCTAACCTTACTGTATCACATCCCAGCCTTGATTTCTACCCCTAATAAGGGGGGAACCAAGATATGCTATTGCTCCTTGCATATATATCCAAATACAGAATTCATCCTTCAATTCGCCTCTCCGCTGACCATCCTCCCCCATCTCCTCTCTACCCATTTTTCCTCCCCGTAACTTCCTTGACCACTTCGGCCTTATCCTTCTGGGCTGCCCCATCCTTCCCACTTGCGGGATCATCCTGTTAAGCGCTCACTCCGTCAACCAGGTAATATTTCCGGGGTCATAAGGCCGTCTATCCAGCTGGTTCCTGCCTGACCGCGCCAACCAGAACAGCGCAAGGTACGCCACCAGTGCCCGATCGTCCAACTATTCCCGCTCCCACAGAAAAGCACAGTCTCGATTACCGCCCAGTGCTGCTTAGGCAGCCCTGGCTGTCTTTATGCGGCCTGGCTTCACCCGATAACCTGGGGGGATGCAGCCTCGATTTACCGGAGAGCGCCTTAGTCCGCTAATACCGCCTTACTCCTGTTGTCAGGAGGTTCATGTTCGGGATACGATCTTCGTTCGCCGAAGAGCGCTATAACCGTCGTTCTTGACCCGCAAAATCAATCATGCTATAGTATTTACGAGGTTGATCTGTTCCCAACCACAAGGAGGTTGCTAGTATGCCGGAAAATCGGATGAGAGTTGCCCCCAATTCAGTAGCGTATGCTGACGAGGAGAACCTCAAGCTAGTAGTGGAGTTCGCCATCCCAGGAGCACCAACGGATACCATCGATCTGAAGATCCTGGAAGACAGCGTCCACCTGTCAGCGCCAGCAAGGGACATCGAGTACGTTGCAGCACTTGCTCTAGCTTGGCCGGTGAAACCTGACAAAGCCAAAGCGATTTACGAGAACGGCCTGCTCCGAATCGAGGTGCCTTTCAAAGATCCGATGGAAGATGCTGTGAAGGTCACCATCAAAGAGGTGATTGCGGACACCAAGATTAAGAAACTCAAAGCCTGATTACCCAGTAACTCGAAAGAGTCTCTTCTCGTCCTACGAGGGATTGATCTTCGATTCATCAGGTTGGCCACTGCCGCCGCAGGTTCCACCCGTGTTCGAGCGATGCGTAGCGTCCCAACGAATGACTACGACCTTCCACCAATACTGATACGACAACCCTGCCGCCCATCTTCGTATAGTTGGGGGAAGGTTGCGTTCTCCAGTTCCCACTTCACTGCATGTATTCACCATGATCGTTAATTTTTCAACCGCTCCTATTGACATGAAATTATTCAGATTAGGCATGTCTCGCTACCACACCGTACTCTCGCTTATTATCTATTCGGAACCCCACCCTCTTACACCGACAAAGTGAAGTATACTGATGTTAGTAGGCTAAAACGTTTACGGTTGGAATATTCATTTCTGCCGCGCGTGTACCTCGGCAATACCATCGAATCATTTCACGACACTGCCATATTTCACTCGCATCCGCGAGATGACTTCCCCACCCCGTTACATTATTGATGGTTGCCTTATTTTGGTCGATTGAGTATTCCAATACGTAATCCGGCTATATTTGGCAGCATGAATGAAGTGAAAGGATGAACCATGTTCGATGTTATTCTCGTCCCATTAGATGGTTCGTTGCTTGCCGAATGCGTCCTGCAACATTCCATAGCAATCGCCCAAGCATTCGATGCGAGAATAATCCTGACGCGCGTACTGGAGAAGAACCATCCGAACGGATCCACACAAATATTCGATCTAATCAACTGGCAAATAAAGAAATCTGAAGCAAAATTGTACCTGGAAAAGATCAGAACCCAGCTTTTAAAATCCCAGTTGCAGATCGAGGTAAACGTCCTGGAAGGTCTGGTGGCTCAATCGATCACTGAATTTGCTCAAAGTCAGGGGGTGAAATTAATCATTCTGAGCAGCCATGGACGCAGCGGCGTATCTCAATGGGGGATCAGCAGCATTGCGCAAAAAATCATTCTGAGCGCACCCTGCTCACTGCTCATCGTTCGGGCGCAGCAATCTGGGGACCAACCAGGAGAATTAACTGAAATCCCGGTTTACCAGCACATCCTGGTGCCGCTGGATGGATCCCAGCGGGCGGAAAATGTTTTGCCAATCATCACACGCCTGGCTCATTTTCATAAGCTTCAGGTTCATCTGGTGCAAGTTGTACAAACACCAGAAATGGCGCGCCAAATGCCGCCGGCACGAGAGGATATTGACCTGGCCGACCAGGTGGTGGCACGTAATCGAGAAGAAGCCGGGCATTATCTGGAACAAGTGAAGTCGCGTTCCTATTTGGAAGGCATTGATGTTCAAACTCATCTTATTACCAGTGACAATGCCGCCGCCGCCCTTCATCAACTGGGGGAGCAGGAAAATATCGATATGGTCACCCTAAGTGCACATGGTTATACGGGGAATCTGCAATGGCCCTACGGCAGCATGGTCAACAATTTCATCATGTACGGCAAAGCACCCCTTCTGATCGTGCAGGACATGCCCGTCAAACATGAGCAAAAACCGCTTGAAATGCTATCAAAAGACCGCGTAGAGCATTAACCCATGCAGATTGCATCGCAGCTCAATCTCTCCGCACCCGCCAATTCAGACGCAGAAAGACAATTGAGAGAATTTGCGCACGCGCTGGCGAAAACGCACAGGGTGGAAAGAGCCTCTTTTAATAAATCCTCCCTGGTGGAGCACCTGAAAAGCTGGGAACAGGCTCTGCGGAATGCCAATGCCATCTTCAAGGCCGCAACTTCAACGGACTTGTCTGTGTCCCGCGCAAGCGAATGGATGCTGGATAATTTTTACATCGTCTCACAAACCTTCCGCCAAATTGAAGAAAACCTGCCAGCCAGGTATTTAAACCAATTACCGAGATTGGACGGGACAGCGCTAAAGGGGCACCCGAGAATTTTTGGGCTGGCGTGGGAATGGATCGGCTACAGCCAGTGCCGGATCGACGTAGACCAGACCGCCGCGTTTGTGCAAGAGTACCAGAAGGTTACACCCCTGACAATTGGAGAGCTTTGGGCAACCCCGATCATGCTGCGAATCGGGATTTTGGAGCGGCTCGTTTACGCAAGTTCCGAACTGACCGGGTTGGAGGCACCGAAAAGCCTGAGCCCAGTGTCTGCTCCAGAGCCCCCTGGCGAATCCTTAAACCAGTTCGCATCCCCGGCGTTGCCAAACGATACCATTATCAGCAACAGTTTTATCAGCCTGCGCCTGCTTTCTGCCACAGATTGGAAAAACTTCTTTGAACAGACCAG
>JBGOZL010000069.1:0-7582 GCA_041480185.1 Anaerolineae bacterium | reverse complement strand
TCGCCGCTGACCAGGATCATCATCATGGCGATGAACAGGTTCATGAAGACGAAGAAGCGCCGGTAGCGTGGGAGGTCGTTCTTGAAGCGCACGTCCTCACGCATGTAACCGATGGCGTAGATGTGGATGAGCGTCCCGACGCCAGAGACGACCAGCATCATCAGGACCGAGAGAGTATCCACCCGGAAATTCCAGGCAACGTTTAAAGTGCCGATGTGGATCCAATCGGCGAATGGCACGATAACCGCCTCGCTAGTGCCGGTCCACAATGCGTACCCGAGCAGAGCAGAGACCACGAAGGCGAGCCCGGAGGCGGCGCTGGCGACCGAACCGATGGCTTTTTCACTCATCCGCCCGCCGAAGATGATGTTGATCAGAAGACCGGCGGTTGGCAGGAGAACGATCAGGGGAACCAGTGGGAACAGTCCAGAAGATGCCATTTGCCCTATCCTTTCAGACTGTTCATCAGGTCGACGTCAATGCTGTGCTTGTTGCGGAAAATGATGATAATCAATGCCAGGCCAACCGCCACCTCAGCTGCAGACACGGTCATGACGAAGAAAACGAAAATCTGCCCGGTGAGGACGTCAAAGGAACGGGCAAAGGCTACGAAAGCCAAGTTGGCAGCGTTCAACATCAATTCGATCGACATAAAGATGATCAGCGGGTTACGACGGATGAGCACTCCCAGGGCGCCCATGGCAAACAGCACCGCCGAGATCCCCAGATACCAGGAGAGAGGAATGGTGTGGGGCATTAGCCTGGTTCTCCTTTCTCTTTTTTCGTCAGGACGATGACACCTACCATCGCCACCAGCAGCAGCACCGAGGTCACTTCAAAGGGCAGGAGATACTGGTTGAAGAGCGCCAGTCCCAGGGTCTTGAGCGCCTGGGTGGTATTAACCGACGGATCCGGGTTGGCCAGACCAGCGGTGATCTGCAACCGCTGGAAGAGCAGAAATCCCGCTTCCACCAACAGGACTGCGGCGAGCACGATCGCCATGGGGCGCTGCCAGGGCAGGGCCTGACTCCGGGGTAGTCTATCCGCGCCCAGGAGCATGATGACGAAGAGGAAAAGCACCATGATGGCGCCGGCGTAGATGGTCACCTGCGCAAGGGCGATAAAGGGGGCACCCAAGATCAGGTAGAAGACAGCCACCGTGGCAAAGTTCAGCACCAGGAACAAGGCGGCGTAAACCGTGTTACGGCTGATCAACAGACCGACTGCCGAGGCGATCGCAACTGCTGCCAAAACAATGAAGAGGATGAGGGTCAAGTTCATAGGCGTCTCAATCCTTTGGATCTTTCATTTCAGGGACCGAGCGGGTATAAACACCCGGTTCGGTTTTCTGGGGAGTGGGCGTGCCACCCGCCGGGACGGGCTCAATGAGCATTTCCTTTGAGTAAATCGACTGGCGGCGGTCCGTGAAAGACAACTCGTACTGGTCACCCAGAACAATGGCCTCGGTGGGACAGGCATCCTCACAGAAACCACAGAAAATGCAGCGGAGCATGTTGATCTCATAAGTGCTGGCATAGCGGTCACCGGGTGAGTAACGCTGCTCGTCCGTGTTCTCGGAAGACTCAACAAAGATGGCATCCGCCGGGCAGGCCGCGGCACACAAAGCGCAGCCGATACATTTTTCCAGACCATTATCGTAGCGTTTAAGGACATGCCGGCCGCGGAAGCGCGCTTTGACCGGTTTCTTCTCTTCCGGATACTGGATCGTCACCGGCTTGTCGAACATCATGCGGAGGGTGGTCCAGAGACCACGCGCCAGTTCGACCACAGGCTCAACGACGCGCATAATCTTTCCTCCTTAAGGTGCGGTCAATCATGGCGACCGCCACGCCTGCAACCAGTAAAGAAGCCAGCGGAATGACAACGATCAGGTGCGAATTGAAATGCTGTGCCAGGATGATGCCGGCTGCCGTAATAAAGACCAAAGACAGGGAGAGCGGCAAGAGGACTTTCCAGCCAAAGGCCATCAAGCGGTCATAGCGGATGCGCGGGAAGGTAGCCCGCACCCAGATCATGCCAAACAGCAGGATAATGATCTTGACGAAAATGTAAATCGGTCCGAGCCAGGGGAACCGGTCGATAAACGGACCATTGTAGCCGCCGAAGAAAATGGTGGCCCCAATGGCACTGATGGCGATCATCTTGGTGTATTCGGCCATGAACAGCAGGGCGAATTTCATGCCGGAGTACTCGGTATGGTACCCTGCAGTGAGCTCCTGCTCGGCTTCAGGCATGTCGAACGGGGCGCGGTTGACCTCCGCCAGCGTGGCAATCAGGAAGATGGCTGTCCCTACCGGCTGGAGCAAAACGAACCATTTTGGGATGACATGGAACCAGTAGCCACCCTGGGCTGCGACGATATCCAGCATGCGCATCGACCCGGCCAGCAGGATGGCGGAGACGAAAGACAGCCCCAGCGCAATCTCATAACTGATCATCTGCGCCGAGGAACGCAGACCGCCCATCATGGCGTATTTATTGTTGGATGACCAACCCGATAGTACGATGCCATATACTGCAATCGAGGCGATGGACATGATGTACAACACGCCCACATTGATGTCGGCGATATACAAGGTGAGGTGATAACCGAAGATATCCAGGCTAGGACCCCAGGGGACCACGGCAGTGATAATCACCGCCGGGACCACTGTGATCACCGGCGCCAGGGTAAAGATCAACTTATCGGCATTGGCGGGGGTGAGTTCCTCTTTAAAAATCAATTTCACCGCGTCGGCGATGGGCTGGAGGATCCCCCACGGACCGGCGCGGTTCGGTCCAATACGGGACTGGATGCGGGCGAGCGCCTTGCGCTCGTAAAGGGTCAGGTAAGCAAAGCCGCCCAGCAAAACCAGCGCCCAAACGAACCCCTTAATCACCCATTGCAAAACGAGAAGAAAGTTCATGATACCTTCCTTAAGCTTTCTTCACCACGGCTACGGCCGGAGCATCGATCGGGAAGCCCATGCTGCGCGGCAGGAGCGCCACCGAAGCCGGGACAGTTCCATCCAACCGGACCTCGGCCTGGAACCCGTTAACTTTGACCTGTTCCCCAGCGGCGACTCCCAGTTTCGCGGCAGTATCAGGATGGAGGATCACCGCGGCGGCGCCGATGTGAGTACGAAGCAATTCAGAAGTGGTGACCGTGATGCCGCAGTCGTAGAGACGCGTCACCGGCACTGCCAGCCAATGGTCCTCGTCCGGGCGGAGGAATTTTACAGAAACGGATGGGATCGGGAGTGGAGTATTCAGAGCCAAGTGCACGCCCAACCCCTGCTTGTTCTCATAAGTAGTCCCACCATAATACAGGTCGCGGCGCCCAACGATGGGCCATTGTTCGCTCGTCTCAGCCAGTTTGCGGTAAGAAACCCCGGCAAATGCTTTGAATGAAGCAGCTAGCCTTTCCATGACCAGTGAGGCGGAGCTTGCCTCCAGTTCGAAACCAAGCTCTTTTGCAATGGAAGCTGTGATGGCAAAGTCCGCCCTGGTTTCGGGGTGCGGCGGGACCGCAGGATAGAAGCGCTGGGCACGCCGTTCGCCGGAGGTGAATGAGCCCTCGCGTTCCGTGTAAGCCTGAGCCGGTAGAACCACATCCGCCAATTGCGCAGTCGCGGTCAGGAAGAGTTCCTGGACGGCCACGAATTTAGCTCCCTTCAGCGCCTCCTGCAGGTTCGAATCATCGCCCACCGGGTCAGCTGCCAAGATGTAAACGGCCTTGTCATGGAAGGCTTTCGCCAGGTCTGTGGCAGGGCGGAGCCCTTGTTCCCAGGCGCCCTGGTCATTGGCACGCGGCCAGACGCCGATCAGCCCATTGTTGGGCTTGCTGGCGCGCCCCTTGACCAGATCCGCACAAGCAGCCGCCAGCGCAGACGATCCATCCAGTCCGAGGCCGTCGGATCCATAGAGAACCACAAGGTTCTCCGCAGTGGAAAGCGTCTCACCAATCTTGTCCTTTTTCAGCAGGGCACTGACGGTTTCGGCCTCGTCACCATAGGAATAGCGAACCACGAATTTTGAATAACGTTCCAGCTTCGTCTCGCGCGCATTGGCAACGATCAGGGTGGCGCCGCGTTCGGCCGCCTGCTTGACGCGCAGGAACCAAACCGGGGCTTCGTTATACAGGTCAGAAGCGACCACCAAAATGGTGGTTCCCTGGCGAATGTCAGAGAAATTCGTGTCGGCGGAAACACCATAGGAACTGGTCAGGTCTCCGCCACCCATGTGGGTATAGAGCAGCGCTTCACCGCCCAGGTGATCTGCAAGTTGTTTCAGGTTGAACAGGTCTTCGTTGGAAAGCCTTCCGCTTGCGAGGATGACGGTATCTTTCTTCGCAGCGGAAAGGGCCTTCGAAACGGCCTGCAGGCTTTCGGTCCAGGAAGCGGCGACCAGGGTGCCGTCCTTCCTAATCATCGGTTTTACCAGCCGGTTTGCATCTTCCGTATAGTGATAGGCGAAGCGGCCCTTGTCGCACATCCAGATCTCGTTGACGGTTTCGTTTTGGCGAGGCATGACTCGCTTGATGGCGACCTTGCCATCCGACATGGCCTCACGACGGGTATTGAAGGTCACGTTGCATCCCACCGGGCACTGCGCGCAAATGGAGGCCGCGGCTTTCAATTCCCAGGGACGCGCCCCAAACCGAAAGTCCGCGGTAGTGAGAGCACCGACTGGACAGATATCGGTGGTGTTGCCCGAGAAGACCGAGTCGAAGCCCGGCTCTGAGTTGGTGATGATGTCGGTGGCACGGGCGCGCTGGTAGAAAGCCAGCACCGGCTCCCCGGCAATCTCCTCCTGGAAGCGGATGCAGCGGGCACACTGGATGCAGCGTTCGCGGTCCAGCCAGATAAGATCGCCCAGCGGGACATGCTTGGCGGCGTGAGATTTTTCGTCGTATATGTAGCGACTCTGCGGGGAGGCGTGCGCCATGGTCAGGTTCTGGAGAGGACATTCGCCGCCCTTGTCGCACACCGGGCAGTCGAGCGGGTGCGAGGTGAGCAGGAACTCGAGGATTTCCTTCTGCGAGGCCTTGGCCTTGTCAGACTGGGTCAGCACCAGCATGCCCTCTGAGACTGGAGTGGTACATGCGGTTTCGAGCTTGGGGCCGAAGGAGATCTTGGGTTTGCCATCCTCCATCACCGGTTGACCAGTGGCACGATCCATCACGGGGCGACCAATTTCGACCAGACACTGGCGGCACATGCCAACCGGCTCCATCTTGGGGTGGTAGCAGAAGACCGGGATATCAATACCAACCTTTTTGGCAGCGTTTACGAGCAGTGTTTCAGCCGGTACGGAAACGGCCTGTCCATCAATCGTCAGGGAGACCATATTAGCCATGGCTGCCTCCCACTTCGGACGGAGCGAAATCAGCCGGGAAGCGTTCTATGGCAGTAGTCACCGCCATGGTGGCAAACTCACCCAGCGGGCATAAGCATTTGTTCTGCATCTGCTTCGCCACCGAGTGGAGCAGTTCAACGTTCTCTTTGGTGGCGTTGCCATGTTCGATATGTTCGATCAGGTGCATCATCCAGAAGGTGCCTTCACGGCAAGGCGTACACTTGCCACATGACTCGTGGGTAAAGAAATGGATGGTCTTGCTGATGATCCACTCCAGGCTGACAGTGTCATCGATGACAATCACGGAGGCTGATCCGAGGTCTGCACCGAGCGTGCGGACGGAAGCGTAATCCATGGGCGTATCGAGAGCCTTATCGTCCGCCACGATCATCGTCGAGGAAGCACCTGCTGCCATGATCGCCTTGACCGGGCGATTGTCTGGAACACCGCCGCCATGCTGGTAAATCAACTGGCGGAAGGTGGTCCCAAAAGGCAGTTCGTAGTTGCCGGGCTTGTTGATGCGCCCTGATAGCGAAAATATCTTGACCCCGGGGCTGTCTGCGGTGCCGAGGGACTTGAACCAGTCGGCACCCTGATCGATGATGAGCGGGACGTTGGTGAGCGTCTCGACGTTGTTGACAACGGTCGGTTTGCCATACAGGCCGTAGATAGCAGGGAAGGGCGGACGGATGCGCGGCTGGCCGCGCTTGCCTTCGATGGACTCGAGCAGGGCTGTCTCTTCCCCGCAAATGTAGGCGCCTGCCCCTAGGTGGGTGAAGATGCGCAGGGAATAATCCGAGCCGAAGAGCTTATCACCCAGGAAGGCACCTTTTTTCATTTCGGCGATCTTTTCGTCGAGCAGGGCTGCCACCGTCCAGAACTCGCCGCGCAGGTAGACGTAGGCTGCGTTGGCTCCGGTGGCATAGGCGGTGATCGCCACTCCTTCCAAAAATTGGAAGGGGTTGCCCTCCATAATTTCGCGATCCTTGAAGGTACCGGGCTCGGACTCGTCAGCGTTGGCAACCACGTAGTGCGGCCAGATACTGTTGGGAATGAAGCTCCACTTTACCCCCGTGGGGAAACCAGCACCGCCGCGGCCACGCAAGCCGGAAGACTTGATGACGTCGATCACTTCCTGCGGCTGCATGCCGGTGACGGCTTTTTTGAAAGCTTCAAAGCCCCCGTTCTTTTTATAAACATCCAGCCTGCCGATATCGGGAATATCGCGGTGACGGAGCAGGAGGTGAGCCATTACTTCACCTCCCTACCCGACTTGCGCAGGGCTGCGATGAGTTCCATGGTTTTATCCACGGTCATATTCTCGTGATATTCGATCCCCTGGCTGCTCTGAACCTGGAACATGGGCGCCTTGTCGCACCCGGCCAAACACATAACCGCTTCGATAGTGATCATGCCATCGGAGGTGGTCTCGCCCACCTTGACGCCCAGGTTTCCGCAGAGTTCCTCCAGAAACTTGTCAGCGCCGCGCAGGGCGCAGGACAAGTCGGTGCAGACCTGCATGCGGTACTTGCCGGCCTGCTTGTCATGGTAGAGGGTGTAGAAGCCGACTATCTCGGCCACATCGGTGGAGGTGATATCGAGTATGCCGGCAATGTCTTCCAGCGCGGACTTGGTGATGTAGCCCTCATCACGCTGTGCCAGGTACAACAGCGGCATGACCGCCGAGCGTTTCTGCTCCGGGGGATATTTCGCAAAAATCTTTTTTATTTCCTCAGGATATTTTTCAGCAAGCATAAAACCTCACACCTGACAATGGAAATCTTCTTATTAATGAAGTACCTACCGGTCCACATCTCCCAGAACAATGTCCACCGAGCCGATGATTGCGACCAAATCGGCAACCAACACCCCCTTGGACTGCAACGGGATTGACTGCAGGTTATCGAACGATGGCGTCCGCCAGTGGATGCGGTAAGGCTTGGGGCCTCCGTCCGACTCGAGGTAAACGCCCAGTTCGCCGCGCGGCGATTCGACCGCCAAATAGACTGCACCTTTGGGAGCCTCGAAACCTTCCGTCCACAGCTTGAAGTGGTGGATGAGGGCTTCCATGCTGACACCGATCTCGGAACGCGGGGGTGGGACGTACTTGTAGTTCGTAGAACGCACCGGGCCCATCGGCAGCTTGTCGAGCGCTTGCTCCACGATGCGGAGCGCCTGGCGCATCTCTTCAAGGCGGACCAGGTAGCGGGCGTACACATCACCT
>JBGOZL010000068.1:0-7612 GCA_041480185.1 Anaerolineae bacterium | reverse complement strand
CATGGATCATGATTGCCGAGGTAAAAATCGGGCATGGTGACCGCGCTCACGATTACTACTTGCGTATCAATCCGTCTGCACGTGAAAATATTAGTGAGTTGCACCGCTGCGAGCCATACGTTTATGCTCAAATGATTGCCGGCAAAGAAGCTCTAATGCACGGAGAAGCGAAGAACTCCTGGCTTACTGGTACGGCTTCCTGGAACTATATTGCCATCACGCAGTGGATTTTGGGTATCCGGCCTACTTATGACGGCCTAGAAATTAAACCAGTTGTTCCATCTGCTTGGAAGGGATTTGAGGCGATACGGAAATTCCGAGGAGTCCTCTATTTGATCAAAGCCGAGCGCCGCGGACCTGGAAATGGCATTCTTTTGGATGCAGATGGGGAATCTCTAGACGGCACAATCGTCCCGATCCCACCTGCCGGAACCAATGAAGTTCATGTGCACGTCAGGATTGGTTAATGCAATACGGATATTTTGACGATAAAGCCAAAGAGTATGTCATTACACGACCGGATACCCCACAATCGTGGAGTAATTACCTGGGGTCAACCAATTTTGGGGCAATTATTACCAATAATGCGGGTGGGTATGGGTTTTACCAATCAGGGGCGCGGGGCAGGTTTCTGCGTCTGCATTTCAATAGCGTCCCATTAGACCAACCGGGGCGTTATATCTATGTGAGGGATCGACAGAACAAGGATTACTGGTCGGCTTCCTGGCAGCCAGTTGGAAAGCCACTGGATCAGTACCAATCTACCTGCCGGCATGGCACGGCTTATACTGTTATTGAATCTCATTTTTCGGAGATTGCCACCGAAACCACGTACTTTATTCCATTGGGGCAAATGTTCGAGTACTGGAAGGTAACGGTTACCAATGAAAGCGACCACTCCCGCGATCTCTCGCTGTTTACATTTTGCGAGTTTACCAACCAGTGGGATACCTTCCAGGATCAGGTAAATTTGCAGTATTCGCTTTTCATCGTCCGAGGGGAGCAGATCGGAAGCAATCTTTTGCGCATAGCCATCCAGGATAACTTGAAACCCGCGCATGGAGGTTTTTTCATCCACGACATCGCTCGCCACGTTTGGATCGGTATGGTTGGCAATCCTGTGGAAAGCTTTGACACGAGCCGTGAGGCGTTTCTAGGACCTTACCGCAGCTATCAAGAACCGATTGCGGTCGAGAGGGGGCGATGCTCCAATAGCAAAGTTTACGGTGACAACTCCTGTGGTAGTTTGCATACGGACTTGTCCCTTCAACCAGGAGAGAGTCGAGAACTCCTGGTCATTTTGGGAATTGGTGACGCTCGGACGATTGGGGAGAAAACATTGTCAGAATTTGGATCCATGGAACGAGCGGAAGATGAGCTATATAAGCTAAAAGATCACTGGCATAAAAAATTGGGCTGTCTGGTGGTAGAAACACCTGATCTAGAATTCAATCATACGGTTAATGTATGGGGGTTATATAACAGTCTGGTAGCTTTTAACTGGTCGCGGTCTGCCAGCTTGGTTTACAACGGAGAGAGGGATGGGTTAGGGTTTCGCGACTCGGTCCAGGATATCTTGGGAGTGGTAACGGCTATTCCAGCTGAGGCCGGGCAACGTCTCGAGTTAATGTTGACAGGGCAGGTCTCGAGTGGGGGAGCAATGCAGATCATACATCCCTTTGAGCATAACCCGGGCCATGAAAAAGCTCCTGCGCCTGAAGAATATCGCTCAGACGATTGTTTGTGGTTCTTCAACTCCGTCCCTGCATACGTGAGCGAGACAGGAAACCTAGATTTCTACAATAAAATCCTTCCTTATGCAGACAAGGGTGAAGATACAGTGTTTTATCATTTAAAACGCGCCCTGGAATTTAACCTGGAGCGGACAGGCAAACACAGCCTCCCTTGTGGTTTGCTTGCCGACTGGAATGATTGCTTGAAATTGGGTTACTCTGGTGAGAGCCTTTTTGTCGCTTTTCAAGTGAGGTTGGGGTTATCAGTCTTTGCGGATATAGCTGGTCGGTTGAACAAACCTGAAGAAGTCGCATGGGCATTGAGTTTAAAGGAGAAGTTAGATTCCAGTATTCAAGCCTGCGCATGGGACGGTGAATGGTTTATTTGGGCCTTCGGAGAAGACGGCACGGTTTATGGGACAAAGGAATATGAAGAAGGCCAGATATACCTGAACACCCAAGTCTGGTCAGTGATCAGCGGGGCAGCCACCTCCAAACAGGCTGAAGGTTGTATGCAGACCGTGCAGGAACGCCTTGCCACTCCGTATGGATTAATGCTCTCCTCGCCTCCGTTTGTCAAAACACCCATTGAGGTTATGCGTGCTGTGGTTTTTAACCCGGGGATCAAAGAGAATGCTGGGATCTTCAATCACACCCAGGGATGGGGAGTAATGGCTGAATGCAAGTTGGGACATGGAGACCTGGCATACCAATATTTCCGTGCCTCCATGCCAGCCGCCTACAATTCCAGGGCAGACCTCCGCCAAAGTGAACCATATGTACAGGCGCAAACCACCTACTCACCATATTCTCCGCGTCCGGGCAATGCTCGCACACCTTGGCTGACCGGTGCGGCTGCCTGGTCATATTTCAGTGCAACTCAATACATTTTGGGACTGCAACCAGAAATGGATGGACTTCGTATTGAACCGTGCATCCCATCCACGTGGAATGGTTTTATTGCGGTACGTCGTTTTAGGGGTAAATTACTCCACATTACCGTACACAATCCAGAATGTGTTTGCAAGGGTGTAGTTAAAATGCTGATAAATGGAACGGAATATCCGGGGAATCTCGTCCCTCTTGATTTACCGGGAGACGAGCAATTGGTGGATGTATGGCTGGGCAGGATGGCTTGATGCTGAATGGATAATAGACTGCTTGAAATTCATGAGTACGTTGGTGAAGGATATAAACCGCTGGTGGATTATGGGGTTTGGCGTGTAGCCATACTAAACTATATCGATGATCTCCAGCCTGACCATATCAACGAGATGGAGCGACATACTGAGACGGACGAAGTTTTTGTATTGATTCATGGGAGGGCAGTTTTATTAGTAGGGGGAAGGCAAACCCATGTGGACGGGATATATCCACAAGTTATGGAATTTGGCAAAATCTATAACGTCAAACGTAATGTCTGGCATACGATTTTACTCAGCCGGGACGCCAGTGTGCTTCTGGTTGAAAACCGGAATACCAGCAGATTAAATTCAGAATATACCAGCCTGACCATGGACCAACGAAAGTCAATCTTGGAGCAAGCTGATCTCATTGATACTCCAGATACAGGAACCCGGTAACATAAGATTCCATCCAGAATTGTTCTTTCACATTGCCATTTTATTGCCGGATGAGGGAGGTTAAAAATCCATCGGGGAGGGGAATTTTAACAGGAGAAATGCAGTGGCAACATACAATTAGCACCCCCTACGAGATCCCCAGCCCTATTCTTCTGCTGTCGTGAAAAATAATGCATCGCGATAAGAGGCCCATCAAGATCCCCTTGGTGAGTCTGTATCGCGCAGTACTCGGACCCTTTGGTTCAAAAAGGCTCTGAGGTCCTTATAAACTATAGGCGCGGATCGCGCAGAACTCGAACCCCGTGATTCAAAAAAACCCCGAGGGCCTTATAGACTATGGGCGCGGATCGCACAGCACTGGAACCCCTTGACTCTAAAAAGCCCTGAGAGCCTTATAAACTTTGGGCGCGGATCGCACAGCACTCTACCCCCTTGATTTAAAAACCCTGAGGGCCTTATAAACTGTGGGCGCGTATCGCGCAGCACTAGAACCCCTTGATTCAAAAAGGCCCTGAGGGCCTTATAAGCTGTGGGCGCGGAGGGGCTCGAACCCCCGACCTCATCAATGTGAGTGATGCGCTCTAACCGGCTGAGCTACGCGCCCGGGGTGGGCGAAATTATAGTCGAGGTCAAATGCTTTTGCAAGGATTATTATGGTGCGGGCATATAATCTAGAGGATTTACATACCCTAAAGTTTTATTCATCAACTCGAAGTGCAGGTGTGGACCAGTCGAGGTGCCACCGGTCATACCCACTAATCCAATCAAATCCCCTTGCCCCACATTATAGCCGCAACCAGCAGAAGGCATGATCGCGCTCAGGTGGGCATACAACGATTGCCAGCCGTTGCCGTGGTCTATGATGACCAGATTCCCGTATCCCCAATCGTTCCAACCAGAATATACCACGGTACCCGCATCCGCGGCGAAGACACCATTCCCTTGCGCGCCGGCAAAATCAACCCCGAAGTGCTTTAAATCCGGGCGATAGGGAGTCCCTGAGAGCCAGTGTTCAGTGGTGGGGTAGATGAAGTAGCCATAGCCGACCTGAACGTAACTTATCCCACCGCATACCCCAGGACCCCAGACGAAGGTTGATGGATTATCTTGCACTAGTTGCGCCGGAGCAGTCCACGATGTAAATTCGCGTGTCCCTCCCGGGACAATCAGCCAGGTATTGGCGGGGATATTCGGATGGCTCAGGTCGCCGATGGTATCCGGGTCGAGGTGATTGCCGGGATAATTGATAATACTCTCTGCATCGACACCGAAGACAGAGGCCACCTTCGTCAGGCTTTCAGTGCCCTGCCATTCATAATACGTTCCATCAACGGGTAGGATATTAAGTTTTTGGCCTACCGTTATTAAATCAGGTGAATCCTTCAGAATATTATAGTTGCCGAACAGGATCGTTCTCGGACTTAACCCAAAGTTATCAGCGATTTTGAAAATCGAATCACCCGTCTGGACCGTATAAATGGTTACATCAATACGCGGGCGGCTGGGGATAATTGTATGTAGTTCAGCCTGGCGCGGGATCCCGTCCAGCGATAGTGAAATTTCCACTGGAGGTTGCGAGACTGGGGAGGTGGGAATGGGAGTAAGATTTGTAGTCGCAGGCAGGGTGGAGGGTCCGCCAAGTTTCGCTCGTTGGAGTAACCAGACAACGGCCACAACCAGCACGATGGCAAGGATGTTTGTCCCGATGCGGGACGAAATTTCACCCAAGCCGAGATGGGCTAGGCGTTCCATCCACCTTGTAATTAGACTTGGTTGATCTTCAGATGGTTCTCCCCTTTTTTCCTCCATAGACTGAGGAAATTCCTCCAAAGGTTTGTTATCCATAGGCCGCCATCATAACATGTCATCAAATGACGGTCAAGCGACCACAAGGGGAGAAATTTGGGGAAATATCAGTTAATTAGCTTACACAGGGAGGATGCACTCCGCCTGGTCGTTGCCGGGGCTATTGACCAGGGTCGAAACGGGATAAGCCTCCATTTCTCCGTTTGAGAATGGAATTAGCAGGTTTTGCAGACGGTTGGGCGACTGTGGGGCAGGGTCGAGCCACTGTGCGTAGGTATTTGGTGGCAAGATGACCGGCATCCTGTTATGCAGGGTTGCCATCAACTCGTTTGGCTCGGTTGTTATAATCGTTGCAGAACGTACCTCTGAACCGTCTGATGAATGCCAATGGTCCCATATCCCGGCAAAGGCAAATGGCACACCCGATTTAAGCCGGATGAAATGCGGGACCTTGGATTTCTTCCCTGGCTGCGCCTGCCATTCGAAAAAGCCATTGGCAAAGATTAGACAGCGGTGATATTTATATGCCGACCGAAATGCTGGTTTCTCGGACAATGTTTCAGCACGGGCATTGATCATACGGTTTCCGATGGAAGGGTCTTTTGCCCATGATGGGATGAGACCCCACACAAAGAAATTGGCCCGGTTTGTCCCGTCGTTGGGCAGTGCCAGGATTGGCTGGCTGGGTGCGATATTGTAGTGTGGCGCACTATGTTCTGGAAATGTAAATTCTGGAAAGGCAGCCTGTAAATCGCCAGGGTCTATGGATAACGCATATCGTCCGCACATGATTGCTCTCCTAATTTTTAAGGCGCCGGTAATCCCCCTCTCGTACCGTCATGCCAATCGCGTCCAGGTGTTCCATTAATGGTTGCACGTACTTACGGGTGGTTTTGAAAAGATCGCGTGCCTCTGCCAACGTTATTTGTCTCTTATGCAGAAGAATCTGACTGATTTGTTGAACCATTCTCTCATAATCTGTTTTCCGGAAGACGATCTCGTCAGATACAACCACCAACTCGCCTGACTCTCGCAGGGCGTTGAAAATATCTTCACCCACTTCGGCCAGGCATTCTTTCACCGAGGGTGGGGTAACTGGTGTTGCTGAAAACATACCCATTAAATTGTCCACTTTTACGCGCTGGAACGATGAAAAACTGACTTTATGATGCGGGAGAGCCGTCCATTTCGGACCCTCTGTAAGGACACCCTCCGAGGCCATTTTCGGCAGGATCAAGTTGAAAGTATGGGGAGCAAGCTTCAACCGACTTTTTAGCTCCTCACGTGGCATGCCGTGCCGGAGCGGATAAGTCATATGATAGGCCGACAAAGCGGTAATCGCATCTTCTTTCAGCTTGGACCATTGCACTGCTGCGATTAAAACATCATCAAGCAGGAGGCATTTCCCTGTGTCGATGAGCTCCCGCAAAGACGACACAGCATCGGAGTTTCCCAACCGGGAACGGGAGATCACATCCTTAACCGGTGCCGGACCCAGAGCAAGACTCGCCTGTAATAAAACCTCGGCGGGTGTCCCTTGTGCCATGGCAAAAAGCGCTTGCATTACCTTATTGTCGAACCGTTTATGGCGTCCTTTCGGTTGAGGATCCACCACGGTGCCCCCACCGATTGTTTCTGCTGGAGACGGACGACGCAGGATGTACCGGTCGCCGCGGACTGCTACTACGGGTGAGCGCAATTCAAGTTGAAGCCAGCCGTTTTCCCCGGGGTTTATAGATTCCCCACCCAGTAAGCGTACGTCCGCTACGGTCTCTGATGTTCCGATATAGAATTTGACCTCCGTGTGATGTCGCAACGAGGTTGAAACCCCGGGAAGCATCTTAAAGCTGAGATCGAGGCGCTGGGAGGGTTGGTACTGGCCTGGATGTGTCACCAGATTGCCGCGTTGGATCTGGTCAACATCCAGCCCGGATATGTTCACCGCAGTACGGCTTCCGGGAACCGCTGTTTCTTCTTTCTTTTTATGTGTCTGGAGGCCTCGGATCCGGCCGCGCAGCCCGGATGGCAGGATTTCCACTTCGTCTCCTGAGGATAGGTTCCCATCCGATAGTGTACCGGTGACGACCGTGCCAAACCCGGCGATAGAGAAGATACGATCCACAGGTAGGCGCGGCCTGCCCAGATTGGTACGTGTTGGTGTGCTTTGCAGGAGTAATTCAAGTCTCTTTAATAGTTCTGGAAAGCCAGTGTGGGTAACCGATGAAATACGTTGGATGGGAGCATTTTGGAAAACTGTTTCTTTTAATAATCTGCGTATATCCACTTCTACCAACTCCAACCACTCTGGGTCGTCGACAAGATCAATTTTGGTTAATACGACCATTCCAGACCGTATTTGGAGCAGGTCGAGGATGGCAAGGTGTTCACGCGTCTGGGGCATGATTCCTTCGTCAGCCGCGATGACCAAAAGAGCGGCATCTATGCCTCCAACCCCCGCAAGCATATTATCGATAAAGTCGCGGTGACCTG
>JBGOZL010000067.1:0-7620 GCA_041480185.1 Anaerolineae bacterium | reverse complement strand
GTGCGGCTGGTATAGTTCCTCGAGGCGTTGGATCTCATCCTCGGAAAGCTTGATGGAGACCGCCGCCGCGGCATCCTCCAGGTGGTTCATTTTGGTTGCACCCACAATGGGAGCGGTGATGACGTCTTTCGAGAGCAGCCACGCCAGGGCTACCTGGGCACTTGGCGCCCCGCGTTCTGCAGCAACTTCGTTCAAGCGCGCCGCAACGGCAAAATCATCATCCCGTGCATACAGCCTTTTCGCAAAGGCATCCGTGCGGGCACGCCCTGTTTCGCCGCTGCTTTTTACCCGGCCGCCGGTAAGCAGCCCCCGCGCCAGCGGTGACCAGGGGATGACTGCGATCTTCTGATCCCGACACAGCGGCAGCATTTCGCGTTCCTCCTCGCGATAGACCAGGTTGTAATGCGGCTGCATGGAGGCAAAACGGGTCCAGCCGTGCAACTCGGATGTATACAACGCCTTGGCAAACTGCCAGGCAAACATGGACGAAGCGCCGATGTAGCGGGCCTTGCCCATGCGGACCACATCATTCAAGGCCTCCAGCGTTTCTTCAATGGGTGTCTGGTAATCCCAGCGGTGGATCTGGTAGATGTCCACGTAATCCATGCCCAAGCGTTTCAGGCTGGCATCGATCCCGCTCAGGATGTGCTTGCGTGAGAGGCCGGCGTCGTTGGGCCCGGGCCCCATGGAACCGTTGACCTTGGTGGCGATAACCACCTCGTCGCGCGCCGCGAAATCGTGGATGGCGCGGCCTAATATTTCCTCGCTGGCCCCCGCGGAATAAACATCCGCCGTATCAAAGAAATTAATACCCAGCTCCAGGGATCGCTTGATGAATGGCCGGCCTTCTTCCTCGGTCAATGCCCATTGCCAGCGCTCCGAGCGCTGTCCGTAGCTCATGCAGCCCAGGCAGATCCTGGAAACCTTGAGGCCGGTCGCTCCGAATCGCACGTATTGCATATCTTTCTCCTTGAACGTTCCTTGAAAACCCATGTTTATTGAATCGGACGTGAGGGTCAACCCCAGCGTTATCCCCAATAATGGCGCTGTAGATCCTTTATCTCATTGAAGAGATTTATTTTATCGGGGAAGCATTAACGGAATCTGAAAATATTATAGTCGATGGAAAACATCCTCCCCCATTTTTAGTTCTATTGCCCCGCCTGTCCTGACGAATTTGGTCAGGGTGTTCTGAGCGGGGTGAAGGTGTGGGAGGCCTGCTCATGTTGAGTTTATAAATCCTGATAAAACCGAATAAACTTTTAAACCCCTAGCTTCGCGGATATCCGCTATCTTAATAGCCGCCGAAGGAGGGTCATCGACAACGAAGATGGCCGTGGGTTCGCTCAATGTTATATGCCTTCCACAGGGAGGAACAGAGTGAAGGTGCTGCCCTTGCCCGGCTTGCTTTTCACTTCGATCCTCCCACCGTTGGCTTCGACCAGTTTTCGGCTGACGGCCAGCCCCAGCCCGACACCCTTGGATTTGGTGGTGAAGAGAGGCTCGAAAAGCCTGCCCATGTTTTCGGGTGTGATACCTGTGCCGGTATCTTTCACGGCAATGGCTACCATTCTCTTTTGCCGCCTGGCCGAGATGGTCAGCGTGCCTCCTTTGACCTCACCCGTGGTCGAGCGGTGAGAGACCATGGCCTGGTAAGCATTGACGGTGAGATTGCCCAGCACCTGCTCCATCTGGCGTGGGTCGGCAAAAACCCTGGGCAGGTCCTCGGGGATCCTTAGATCGGTTTTGATCGACTGGGGAACCGGGAAGCGTGTGAGGGTGCGCTGGACCAGTTCGTGGACCGCTATTGGCTCCCGTTCCATCGATTCGACGCGGGCAAAGTCCAGCAGGTCGGTGATGATCTTATCGGAGTTCCGCACCTCCTGTTCAATCATGGCGTGGTATTGCTTGACATTCTCATCTGCATTCGGCTGGATGATTTTCAAATAATAGATGGCGTTGGAAATGATTCCGAGTGGGTTGCGCAGTTCGTGTCCCAGGCCGCCTGCCAACTGTCCCAGCACTGCCAATTTCTCCTGGAGCACGATCTTATCCTGTGCCTGGCGCAGTTCGCGCGTGCGTTCCTCCACGTGCAGCTCGAGTTCAGCGTTCAGGTTGCGGATCTCTTCTTCCGCCCGCTTGCGCTCGGTGATGTCATGCGCAGAAGAGAGAGCTCCAATAACATTGCCATCCTTATCTTTGAGGCTCCTGCACCACCATGCGAGCAGACGTTTATTCCCATCCTTGCGTCTCTGCCAGCTCTCCACATAAATCACGTCTTTGCTGCCTTGGAAGAGAGGTGTTACTGCATCATAGGTGGCCTGTTCACCCTCGAAATAATAATCGGCGTTTTTACTGATCACGTCTTTGCCAAAGAACTCCAGGCCCGACGGATTCGCCCATGTGTAAACTTTGTCGTGATCCACTTCCATGAGAATATCCGGAACGGCAGCCAGGATGGCTTCCTGGCGGCTGGACAAATCACGCAGTTCTTCTTCTGCGCGGATGCGTTCCGTAATGTCACTTAAGGTGGTTAACAAATATAGCGGCTTGCCATCGCCATCCCGGCGTATGGCGGACCCCAGATCGACCCAAACGATGGAGCCATTCTTGTGGATGAACCTTTTATTGAAGCGCACCGACTCTTTTTCGCCGGACATAAGCTTGTCGATCGCATTTTGGGTTATTTCCACATCCGCCGGATGTGTGATCTCCTGCCACTTGCGATTTTTGAGTTCATTTTGGGAATACCCCAGCATTTTACAGAATGCCTGGTTGACCTCAATCTCTCCCGAAGGCAGGGTGATCGATTTTCCGGTGACGGAATGGTCGAACGCATACTTGAATTTGTCTTCACTCGCCCGCAGGGCATCCTCCACCTGCCTGCGCTCGCGCCGTTCTGCCGCAAGCCTGAGTTCACGTTCCACCACCGGTAAAAAGAGACCCAGGTTATCCTTTGGAAAACAAATGCAGGCTCCGGCTTGCAGCATCGCCACGGCGGCTTCTTCTCCCAGGCTGTCCGAAACGACGATGAAGGGGATATCCAGCCCGGTTTCCTGCAGGATCTTGAGAGCAGTGAAACCATCAAGTGTTGGCAGGTCTAAAGCCGAAATGACGATCTCCCAGTCCGTTTTTTTCAGGGCTCGCCGCATCTGGCTGGGAGTCTTTACCCGTTCGAAGGCGGGTTTGTATCCCCCTTTTTTCAGTTGGCGCAGGATCAACCGGGTGTCGCTTTCCACATTTCCCACGATCAAAACCGTGAGGCTTTTTGCCATCGTCTACTCCTTTTAGGCGGGGCAAGTTCGTTCAATGCCCGGAATATTTTTAATTATCGCACAATTTGTTACAAATTGAGCATGCGACGTCTGCGATTCGATCCTGGGGTTTATTCCTACACCTTTTCCATTCTCTGTACGCTTGCCCAGTGATTTACCCTGGCTGAAGCCGGTGATGGGCAGTCTATAAATATTCAAACAACTTCCTTTTCGCAATTCGCCAGCCAATTCCGCAGTTGACCACCTTCACTCGAGCTTGTTCTCAACTCTAACCCTGTGAGCTTCAATCCTGTTTGCGCGACCCACTCCTGTATTTTTCCCTGGGAGCAGAAACAGGTAACTACCGCTTGACAACTGGGGACAGGAGCTTGTTCGGGGCGGATTTCCCTGGCAAGCGTGTGTCGCCAATCTTCAAGATCTAGAAAATGCAAAAGGGCTTTACCACCCGGAAGAAGAACCCGATGGATTTCTTTGAGTGCGCTGATGAGCTCTACAAGGCTGAGATGGAATAAACTGCTGACTGCAAAAACAAACGAGATGGACCCGGTTGGAAGAGGAAATCGAGCCGCGGATGCGAAAATGGGAAAAGCAATGATGTGGTCCTGGTGAACTCGTTGTTGACTGATCCGTAATCCATTCATGGTTGGATCTAATCCAATCACGCGATAGCCTGCTTCTACAAGTGGAAGAAAAGCACGCCCAGTTCCACAGCCTGCATCCACAGCCCAACCGGGATGGGAAGCCTTGTTGGCTGCAATCAATTCCTGCATGAACGGAGACGCTGGCGCTTGTGCGATATTATCAGCCCACGATGACCAGCTGGTCTCATCTCCATCAAGTGTCCATATTGTTTCCATGAAATTTCCGATCGTGATAATTCCGGGAATGGTCGCTGGTTTTTGACCGCCTGACCCAGGGCAAATTATGCTCGATCATCCCTTTTTTCTGCCAATATAGAGAAGATGTCTGGAAGCTCCGATGATCGACTTCTCCGTGCCGATCTCAGCCAACAAATCAAGCCACAGCTGGCGTTGCTTTCCCTGGAGTTTGTTGTAGCTCTCGTCATCGGCTGAAATCGCAGGTTCAACCCCCACCACCTTTAAGGTTTCGAATCCAAGCGCTTCGTGCAGGGGAGCGATCTCGGAAATTTGGGTGAAGTACCCCCGAAAGTCGCCGCGTGGATAATCATCCGGGCTTTTGCCTCTCTCCAGCACTGATCGTACTTCTGCCACACCCTCGATCCAGGCTGGAACGTTTTTAATCAGGTCGCCCATGATGCCAAAGCGGCTGATAAACGCTGAGAAAATGATGCCTCCTTTTCGCAGCCGGTCAGATGCTTGCTTTAATGCCGCCTTCCGGTCGGCTTCAACCACCAGGTGATAAAGGGGCCCCATGAGCAGAACGACGTCATATTCTTTCTCTCCCACCTGGCTGAGGTCACGCGCATCTGCTACAACGAAGCGCACCTGCGTCTCCAGCCCTATGTCCGCAATACTTTTCCTGCATTCCTCGATGAGCGTTGCAGACAAGTCAACCGCGGTGAGCGTGTATCCGCGTCTGGTCAATTCAAGCGTATACCTTCCTGTCCCGGCTCCAACATCCAGGATGGACCCCCGCGCGGGAAGATATTGATCCAAATAACGCCAGGTGAGATCATACTCAAGCTGATGCTGTACCAACCGGCTGTGCTCTCTTTCAGGGTCACTATTGTAGTACGCAGCGATATCGCTGATGTCATCGATCATGGTTGTTCTCCAAATGTTATTCGAAGTTTCCCCCTGCGTCATTCAGGGATACTTATCATACGGGGTTCCCTCGCCATCGAGGCCTTCGTCGGTTCATGAGCAGTCTTTTTCGTTGAAGGAATAGCCCTTACCGATACAACAGTATCAGGATCCCTCATGAGAAATAATAACGAAGCATTCATTCGTCCCGATCGATGTAATTGTGATCATGGCTGACTGGCTTCCCTTTTTCCAATTCATAATAATGGTTCCTGTGGATTCGAAAGGCTGCCCGTCAGGCGTCCACCCGGCCGCCGTAAGTTTTTCCAAATAGAAATTTTTCACCGTCTCAAAGCTGGCGCCTGCCTGGAAAGTCACCGCGCCTGGCGCGGCGCTCTGGATTGTGGCTCCAGGATAAATCGGAATATCAGCCGGCAAACCAGAATCTGAAGGGTTCAGGCTGGTCAGGTATACGTGCAGGAGAGTGGCATCTCCATGCGGCAGAATATATATATCCACCTGGTTTTGGCTCGGCAATACCCAGCAATCGGTTTTTGCAGGGCGTGAGTCCTGTGTGGGAGCCGGCATCGGGCTCGCTCCCGGGGGAAAACTCGACCCTCCCCCATCGTCACCTTCGCCCTGGCTGCCACCCGCAGAACACGGACCCCAGTCTACAGAGGCTTGGGTGTAGAAGGCGACCACCTTTGCATAATCCTGGTCGACGTAGAAATCCCACGACGTGTTCGTTGTATTGGTTAATTCCGCCTTGTCGGGGATGGAAAAATCCACGGGAAGGCCCGCTAACGCATTGGCTGCAATGTAGTCGTATTTGATTTTCACCACAGCCCCTTTGTTGTCGTAACCGAACTGTAATGAAAGGTACAAATTATCCTTTTTCCAAAATTGGGTGACGCCGCCGATAGTATTGGCGTCGGAATAACGGTATGTCCAGCCCCGGGTTGGAAGAGTGGTTTGATAGAAATCCACCAACCCGCTTAATGCAGCAGTGGAACGCAGTATGAACGAACCTCGGACCGGGTCTTCCTCGGAGACGGTTTCGGGGTCGATGGTCGTGCTGGTGTAAAGAGGGAAGGATTTCGATAAAGCCTCTGTGGTTTCCGTTAGCGTTGTCGGCACCGCATTGATCGCATCAGTAGGTTTGGCAGTAGATTTAACAGGCGATGTTGGTGTGAAAGCTGGATGTCCGGTGTTCAGGCCACACGCCAACGAGGCAGCGAATAAAACAATAAACCCAAAGAGAAAAGCATTTCGTTTAATCTCGGTTCGATTTGGTGTTCTCATATATGCGTCCTCCATTGGAACTTCAGGTTGGCAATGCGATGTCTTCGTTGTGAACCATGCTTCTTCGTCATCCACATACTATCTGAGCACAAATGCCCGCCGGAGTGTCGCGGTCGTTCACAAACGCAACTCAGCAGGCATGCGCCGAGGTTCAATGCGTCTAATGGTCTGCGCTGCAGGTCGGGGTGGTCCCGCGGGACAGGGCGCTGAGGCTGCACGCAAGCACCAGGAAATTGACGAGACCGGGCAGGAAAAATCCAATCAGAATTCGGACCCGGGTATTTTTCATGGTGTTTTCCTTTCGCTGCCCGGGTCCCGAACCATCTCTACTGTTTGTTCAAAATGAGCATGATGGTAGTCTTTCCGTCCTGCTCCTGGATGATGATTGTCAGCATGCGGCCTGTCATCGTCCAACTTTGATCGATGGGTCCTGCAGCCGGTGCCATCTCGGTCAGCAGGCTCCATCCAAGCGGGGGCAACTGCTGGTGGTAAAACGTTGCGACGGCATCGGGTGAATCACTGGTTGAAACTCTTACCCCGTTCGGCAGCGTGTGCATGTCAGTCACGCCTGGGTAAAGCGGCACATCAGCGGGCAGCCCGCTTTGCGATGCATCGGCAGTCGGCATCGGCCCTGGCGGGGTGCTGGGTGCTCCGGGAGGAGGCGTCGTTGCAGGTGTTGAGGCTGCTGCCTGTTCATTTGGGTTGTAAATCACGAGGGTTACATCCAAGCCTCCTGTCTCCGCCTTGTCAACGTCGATGGAAAGTAACTGATCTCCCCTAAAAAACGATAGACCAAGCGGTAACTTCAACTCTCCGGTGGGCTCTTCTTGTTTCGCCGTCCATCCCAGAGAGCCAAGATTTTGAAAATAGAAGGCAACCACCTCGGAGGCACTGGAAGCGGTTTCATATTCCATTATTCCGCTTCTCAGGCTTTCATTCGTCGCGTCTGGCATGACGGGGATATCCACCGGAACGACCATGCAACCCTTGGGTAAAGTAACCGACTCAACCAAATTTATCTGACTCAGCTCGTATTTCCAGGACTGTGCGACTTCCAGGCCAACCCCGGTTGTTTTCGATGGCATCGCAGCATTCATTGTGAACTTGACAAGGTAGCCGCCCTGTTCAGCCATCCAAATCTCACCACTGATGGAAGGCTTTGGTTCGGTCACGGGCAAAGCATTTTGGTCGAAATGATAATGAATTGTCGGAATCTGGTTAACCGTCTCATTGCCTACCTTGCTGGTCTGAAGGACGAGAGGCAGCAGGTTGGCGGGCTCTAGGGTCTCTCCCGACAGCAGATCCCCGGCCTCTCCCTG
>JBGOZL010000066.1:0-7646 GCA_041480185.1 Anaerolineae bacterium | reverse complement strand
CGCTGTCATAATAGTGAACAAATTCATGATGAAATAAAATAGGCATATCGTTGCCTATGTAATTATTGTCGAGATATGAAACATAGACCGCATTCAAAGTGAAACCACTGTGACCGACTACGCGAGACATAAAAACGATATCGATACGTTGACTTAGGGTAGTATTCATTTGAGCAGAAACGGCTGCAGACTGCTGGTCGGCTTCCTCGCCGAGGAGAATCATGTCGCGTTCAGTGGCAGTTCCGGAAATATAGGACAGATTGCAGCAGACCGTTGTAGTAGTAAGCCAATGGGCCTGAGGTTCCGGAGGAGGCACCTGATCTGCTGGGTGGAGTTTGTATATTTCGGTCCAGGTGGTGTTTTCAGGAAGGTGGGTAAATGTCAACGTGTAGCTACCCGGTTTCAAATCGCGCGTGTTCCATACCCACCACAAAGTAGCCTGACTTCGTCCGCCAATACCATAGGGGGCAAATGGAGCACTCCCCAGTTTCTGACCAGCATATCCCACTTCAACACTGGTGTTGTTGTCACCTGATGAGGATGGGACAATGACCTCGAAACTAACCTGGTCTCCAACATAAAGTGGCCCATCCGGGTGAGTGACGACATCGATTTGCGATACAGGTTGATTGGGTGAACAGGATGCCAGTAAGAAGATCGAAATGAGGATGGCATTCTTGATTGGACCCATAGAGATAATTATAAGCGCTCACTGGTTGTAAAAACCTCCTCTTGAAGTTAGAATATAACCCAGGAGAAATAGTATGGACAAGACTAAGCCCCCTGCCTCTCCACGATGGGGTGCTACAGCCAAACTTGTCGTGACGCTGACCCTGGTGGTTATTCTTGGGGCACTGCTGGTACGATTTAAATTCATCCTAGGCCCAATCCTTATTGCGTTTATATTGGCGTATCTCTTATTACCCGTCGCTTCGCTGATAAGCAAGAGATCCCCACTCTCTTGGGGGATGGCAGTAAATCTAATTTACCTAATATTTATTATTATTCTTCTGTCCTTGTTAACCTGGGGAGGAGTGGGCCTGATTGGTCAGGTAACGAACTTGATCTCTGCTATCCAGAATTATGCCAATCAGGTGCCCATTTTTATCGACAGCCTCTCTCACCAAATATATGTGGTTGGACCTTTTAAGTTTGACTTCTCAACCATCGACTGGCAGGCCATCGGTCAGGTAATTCTTTCTTACGTTGAGCCGGCTCTAGGGCAGTTAGGCAGCCTGGTCGGGACACTCGCAAGCAGCGCAGCCTCAACCCTGGGCTGGATGGCGTTTATAGTGGTAGTTTCATACTTTTTCCTAATGGAGAGCGGTGGTTTTCGAACCCGGATAATCCATGTGGATATGCCAGGATATAACGAAGATATCCGCCAGCTTAGACAAAAACTTGGGCGTATCTGGAACGCTTTCTTACGGGGACAGATAATCGTGTTCTTTTCAAAGGTGATAGCCTACACAATTTTTATGAGCATTCTTGGGGTCCACTTTGCTATCGGAGTTGCACTTATAGCCGGGTTCGCAAGCTTCCTTCCATATGTCGGTCCAGCCATTAACTGGATTGTGCTCGGGCTGGTAACTTATTTCCAGGGGAGCACCCCATTCGGACTTTCACCACTTGGATATGCAGCCGTTGCTATTATCATAGCTCTGGTGATTGATCAGGTTTTTGACAACCTGGTGGTACCTCGCTTGATGGCCAATACACTGAAAGTCCATCCTGCGTTTGTTTTAATCGCTGCTATTATCGCAGCTAACTTGATCGGCATCCTGGGCATCATCATTGCAGCGCCCCTGCTGGCAACATTGCAGCTTGTTGGGCGGTATACATTGCGTAAACTACTTGACAGAGACCCATGGCCTCCTGAAGAAGATATCATTCCACCTCGACAAATGCCGAAATGGGTCCGAAAAATTCGGTCTTGGTGGCAAAAGCACCTACGAAGAGAAGCAAAACCTTCAAATACGATCGTTCAAAACCTTAAAAATACCAAGAAATTGAAATGATTTTTTTCTATACTTGCAACCTATTTTTTGCATATCTTGTTTTTTAAAAGGAGAATTTCTATGTCCAAGGATCCCCCAGAACCAAAGACTGAAACCCTGGCTGAGACCGATAGCTATCTGGCCTGGAAAGCAGATGAACCTGATGGTGAAACCACTTACCACCTGGAATTAAATAACGTGACCCTCCATTTTTTTAAGGAAGAGTGGGATGAGTTCCTAGAATTGATCCACAGCCTAAAATAATAAAATGAAATATCATAACGCGATTACTGATGTCCCGGGGATTGAAGTCGGCCAGGCTCAGGATGACGAAGCTCTAACCGGTTGTACGGTCATCCTTTGTCGCAAGGGTGCAGTCGGTGGCGTGGACGTACGCGGCAGTGCACCGGGTACCCGAGAAACTGATTTACTGAATCCCATTAACCTTGTGGATAAAGTACATGCTGTGGTGTTGGCTGGGGGATCGGCCTTTGGACTGGATGCCGCAGCCGGAGTAATGAAATATCTAGCAGAGCAAAATATTGGATATGGATTTGGGGCGCGGCGAGTCCCCATTGTCCCCGCGGCAATCCTTTTTGATCTCGGGATTAGCAAAATTATTCGTTACCCAGACGCTGAAATGGGTTATGCCGCCGTATCAGCTGCGCAAGGTGGGCCTATTCCTGAAGGAAATATGGGTGCGGGAACCGGTGCAACCGTGGGGAAAATTTTTGGGATGGCTGGGGCTATGAAATCTGGCATTGGTACGGCCAGCATTGAGATCGGAAGAGGAGTAGTCGTTGGCGCAATCGTAGCGGTCAACGCCTTTGGGGATGTGCTTGACCCAGCGACCGGACAGATCATTGCTGGAGCACGGCCTGCCAAACTTGGTCCAGTGAAATTGGGTGGTTCAGGCCAGTTTGCTGATACTTTAAAAGTTATGAAATCTTTTGCCGGGCGAACGATTTTAAGCCTAGCTACAAGCGGTAATACTATCATCGGGGTAGTAGCCACCAACGCCAAATTCGACAAACCACAGGTTACCAAAATTGCGCAGATGGCAAACGATGGGTTGGCAAGGGTAATCCGCCCGTCACATACCATGCTTGACGGTGACACAATATTCGCACTTGCAACCGGACGGAGGAAAGCAGATGTGAGCAGCGTGGGAGCCTTTGCCGCTGAAGCATTGGCATTGGCAATTGTCAGAGCCGTGAAGTCAGCAACACCTGCAGGAGGATTGCCATCGATTAACATGTGACAGCTTGAAAGACCAAATCATGACCCGCACAAACACTTTAACTTTTGTTTTTATCAACTCTATATGAATTCATTCCCCGTCTGTCACTTCTGCAAATATATAACAGATTGACGGATTTTCATCAGTTGACTTTACTCTTAATCTTATCTATACTCTAATTATGCTTGCGCGTGTCTACTCATGTGCAGTAATCGGCCTGGATGGGGTCGTAGTGGAGGTTGAAGTGGATTACACCTCCGGCTTCCCCGGCATGACAATCGTTGGCCTGCCGGATGCTGCCATCCAGGAAAGCCGAGAACGCGTCCAAGCGGCGGTACGCAACGCCGGTGTGCCCTTCCCACGCAAGCGGCTGGTGGTCAACCTGGCTCCAGCTTCAGTGCGTAAGGAAGGTCCGGCTTATGATCTACCAATCGCGCTTGGTGTACTGGTGTACACCGGGATGTTGTCTCCGGAAGCAGCCAAAGATACGATGGTGGTAGGGGAACTCTCATTAGATGGAACAGTCCGACACGCCCGCGGTGTATTACCAATGGCTGCAACTGCCCGACAAGCAGGGTTCAAGCGGATTGTTGTACCAGATGTCGACGCAGCCGAAGCTGCGCTTATCCCCAACCTGGAAATTATCCCCGTTTCTTCCCTTGCCATGCTTTACAACCACTTGGCTGGACGCGTTCCCATCCCGGCCTACACTCGTCTCGAAATCGAAGACATCTCGCTTTGCCCGCCGACCGACTTTGGCGAAGTAAAAGGACAGGAACATGTTAAGCGAGCACTTGAGGTAGCCGCGGCCGGTGGGCATAATATATTGATGATAGGCCCTCCAGGAGCTGGCAAAACACTTTTGGCACGCGCCCTCCCAGGCATCCTGCCAAAAATGACCTTTGAAGAGGCACTGGATGTGACCCGTATTTATTCCGTAGCCGACCAACTCCCTGCCGAAACGCCTTTATTGCGCAACCGTCCATTCAGGTCACCTCACCATACCATCAGCCATGCCGGTTTGGTTGGAGGAGGAAACTGGCCTCACCCGGGGGAAATCTCTCTGGCACATCACGGCGTTCTTTTCCTGGACGAACTGCCTGAATTCGGGATGCGCGTTTTGGAAGTTTTACGCCAGCCGCTGGAGGATAAGTTTGTAACCATCAGCCGAGCGCAAGGTTCTTTAACATTCCCGGCCAGTTTCCAATTAGTTGGTGCAATGAACCCATGCCCATGCGGTTATTATGGCGATCCGGTGAAACCTTGCACCTGCTCATCTATGGTGGTGACCAAATATCAAAAACGCATTTCGGGTCCGTTGCTGGACCGGATCGACATCCACGTGGAAGTACCTCGCATCGAGTATGATAAACTCTCAGAGAAACGGTTAGGAGAGTCATCAATCTCAATTAGGGAACGGGTTGAAATTGCCCGCAATCGCCAAAGGACCAGGTTCAGCAGTGATGGAGGAGCTCATGTTACTTGCAACGCAGACATGCGTCCTGCAGATCTGCGCAAGTTCTGCATCCTTGATGAGACTGGGCAGGCACTTATGCGGACAGCCATGAATCAAATGCAATTATCGGCGCGAGGTTATCATCGCGTATTGAAACTGGCACGCACTATCTCGGATTTAGCCGGGACCGAGGATATAGTACCGGCTCACCTGGCTGAAGCATTACAATATCGACCACGTTTGAATATGCTGTAGGTGTGCTATGAAGGATGGATTGTATCAATTCATCGTGGGAGTTTTAGATCTGTTCCTTTGGGGTGGGAAACTGGTTGGGGAGGAAAACCTACCCAGGCATGGACCTGCAGTCTTCATTGCCAACCACCAGGACGCAACTGGTCCAATTGCAGCAGCCTGTTCGATACCTCTGCGGTTCCATCCATGGGTGATCGCAGATATGATGGATAAAGATCTTGCTCCAATCTGGCTGCAGTCAGACTTTGTGGAACGCCAATTGCACCTTGAACCCCCCGTCAGCCGGTGGGTAGCCAGGGCACTTTGCCGCATAAGCGTTCCGCTTTTTTATTCGCTTGGTTGCATTCCGGTTTATGCCAATGACTACGAGCGAATGCGCGAAACCCTTGAGATGAGCATGGATGTCCTGCGGGAAGGAATGTTCTTACTTGTCTTCCCCGAGGATTATCGCCTGCTAAAAGACCCGGTGACAAAAATGCAGCCGTTCCAGCATAGTTTTGTCCGCCTTGGGGAAAGGTATTACGCTGAGACCGGAGAACGGTTGGAATTCTACCCTTTGACGATCCACAGGTCGGGGAACCTGGTAGTGGGAAAACCGGTCGTTTTCAACCCACTTAACCAGGTGGGGGTGGAACGGCGACGGTTAAAGGAATTAATGGAAGATACCATCACAGCTACGTATATGCACTTAGAAGGAGGAAACGCATCCGGGGCTTTAACAGCAGAAAGAAAATAGGATTGCTTCCGAAGTTTCCCAGCTCACCAGCCAAAGCTAATACGAATTCGTACCACTCATGCTATTGGACATGAATACCGAGCTCGCAAATTCCCTAAAGAATTTCTTAGTTTACGCAAGCAGGGTGTTTGAATCAATAAATTATCATGTGGATTATATCCTTCGTGAAAAGGAGATATATTTAGACGTAACAATTCAGGGTGCTTGCAGAACTCAGTTTTAGATCGTAATATAAAGACGGAACGAGGAGGGAAAAATATCACTCCTTTTTTTATTTAATTCCGGTGCGCATAAAGAACAGTCATTTATGTTGTAAATTCTTGCGGTATTTTTATACATGTTTATGACCGAATCTCCATGCCTGGCAATCATCCCTGCTCTAATGATTTATCTATAACGTGCCTACCAATGATTTGAGGAGACCCGTAGAAGTATGACAAGATATAGGGGGATAGCGGACGATATCCCCCATATATCCTATCTCCATGGTGATTCCCATTGAATTACAGGCAAATTGATGCGGATGCATATTGATTGTTCCTCTTTCGTGCTCATTATTCCCTTGACACTCCATTACAGCCATGATAATCTTGCGCCCATTATGTGCCAGACTTGCCAGAATTGGGTCGGTATGGGCGTAATAATTTTAAAGCTGGAGAAAGCAAAATGTCAGAAGAACGTCATGTCGGTACCGTCAAATGGTTCAATGCAACCAAGGGTTTCGGCTTCATTGGACGTGAGGATGGGGAGGATGTATTCGTGCACTTCTCCGCCCTCCAGATGGAAGGCTACAAACGCCTGGAGGAGAATCAGAAAGTCGAGTTCTCCATTGAACAGGGTCCCAAGGGACTCCAAGCATCCAACGTTATTACCATCGAGTAGTCGCTTCATTTCCTCAGATGCCGGGTCTCGAAGGGGACCCGGTCTTTATTTCCCTCCCAATATCGCAAAGATAATAGGGTTAGTCGTCCCGCTAAATTAGTGTAGGATTGTCAACTTATGGGTATACAAATTTCTTTGAGTCGCGAATCTCAACGCCGGGAAATCCTGGTGGCTGGGCATGTCGTCCCAAAAGCAGGACGGTGCGTCCAGTGTGGGATTTGTTCTTTTAACTGTCCCATTGGCATCGATGTTCGACGGCATGCTTGGCTGGGAAAACACATAGAGGCTTCCCAATGTTTGACTTGTGGGGAATGTGTCAGACGCTGTCCTCGAGGAGTACTTAGTTTTGAGAGAACGGAACTGTTCATGAAGGGAGATTAATGAACCGCTACGTAATCGTTGGGACTGGCGTCACCGGAGTGACAGCCTTAAATACTTTGCGGATGATGGAACCATCAGCCGAAATCAGCATGGTGGGGGATGACCCGCATGGGTTTTACTCGCGACCAGGCATAGCTTACTATTTAAACGGTGAGATCCCTGAAAAACAACTTCCCATTTTCTCGAGGAAAGATTGGAAAATGCTAAATGTCCGTTATTTCAAGGGAGTTGCCACCCGCCTAGATCTTCAGAAACACCTGTTGGAGATCGGTTCATCCGGCATGTTGAAGTATGACCGTCTGCTAATAGCTACCGGGTCAACCGCCGTGCCACTTACCATTCCCGGCGCGGGCTTAAAGGGAGTGGTCAAACTCGATGATTTTGAAGACACCCGCCGCATCATTTCGCTGGCATGGCATGCCAGGTCGGCAGTTGTGGTGGGAGGTGGGATCATCGCTGTCGAACTGGTGGAAGGCTTGATCGCACGTGGCCTGAAAGTACATTATTTCCTGCGCGGGGACCGATATTGGCCTAATGTGCTGGATGAGAAAGAATCGCATCTTCTTGAGCACCGCCTTGTCGAAGATGGAGTGATTCTCCATTACCAAACCGAAGCTGCAGAAGTCCTGGGGAAACGCGGTAAAGTGGTTGGAGTGCGAACCACCAAGGGCGAAACCATCCGCTGCCAGGTGGTGGCAGTGG
>JBGOZL010000065.1:0-7647 GCA_041480185.1 Anaerolineae bacterium | reverse complement strand
GGTGTAGTTGGCCTTGCTGCGTCGAGGCTGGTCGAGACCTACTACCGTCCAGCCGTTGTTGGTCAGATTTCTGGAGAAACCACGCGTTGCTCTTGCCGCTCCATTCCGGAATTTCATATCACAGAAGCGCTCGATCAATGCAAAGAGCTGCTAATCCGACATGGTGGACATGCTGCCGCGGCAGGATTTACCGTCCGTAACGAAAACCTGGAAGCATTAAAGCTGCGACTAAAATCCCTTGCTGCGGAGGCTTTGCATGGAAAAGATTTACGGCAAACATTGACTGCAGACATAGTCCTTCCGCTTTCGTATATGGATTCGGAACTATTGCATCGACTGGAATATCTTCAACCGACCGGGTATGGTAACCCGGAAGCTTTATTCATTAGTCGTAATGTTCGCATAACCAACAAGAGAACCGTTGGGGCGGATGGCAATCATCTAAAGCTGGTTATTACTGATGGCCGCATTACATTCGATGCGATTGGTTTCCGCCTTGGTCATCTCCTGGAAGAACTGCCAGCCCAGGTGGATATTTTGTTTACATTCGAATCCAATGAGTATAATGGACGAAAATCCATCCAGCTTAATCTGAAAGATGTGAAGCCTGCTGAACAGTCCTGAATGACATGGAATATATATTTACGAACAAATAGCTTCCGATAGCAACGAGACTAGTTTTTATTTGTGCGTTATAAGCAAATTAGTAAAACATTAGTTTATTTACTGAGGGGGGTAATTTTTGGGAAGGGTCAAATATCCCAGCGATGATTTGTGCCAATGAATATCCGTCTAAATAGTCGCCTAAGGAAATCAAATGACCGATTTTTGATTGAAATATTTTATTATGAAGTAACCAATTACCATTACCAATTAATTGGAGTATAGTTATTAATAAAATGGGATTAAATCAATACCGCAAAAACCATAATATTTATTTGCGCGGCATATTATTTATTAGGGTTAATCTACAAATCTGTATTTAAGCAAAGCCCAAAAGGCTGTAAAAGCATCTATAAATCTTATTTTCTTGCCATCCGAATAATCCCTTGGGTTGAACGAGATTGGCACTTCGAAAATGCGCACTTTTTGCTTGAGAATCTTAGCTGTGAATTCTGGCTCGAAGTCAAAGCGATTAGCCCGCAACTTGATATTTTGCAGCACTTCCTTGCGGAACACTTTATAACCAGTTTCCATGTCACTCAGTATGGTGTCATATAGCAAATTCGTTGTTAAGGTAAGGATTTTATTGGCAAGCATATGCCAGAACATTGTCACCCGGCGAGGCCCGCCCAGGAAACGCGATCCGTAGACCACATCTGCCCTGCCTTCCTCAATAGGCTTGAGAAGCGCAGGATAGTCCCTTGGATCGTATTCCAGATCAGCATCCTGGATTAGGACCACGCTGCCGGTCGCGACTGATATCCCTGAACGGACTGCCGCACCTTTTCCCTGATTTTGGGGATGATAGATAACACGAATGCCTGGGGAATCTTCCAGAGAGGCGAGCAAGTCACGCGTCCCATCCGTCGAACCATCGTCAATAAGGATAATCTCTTCAGCTAGTTTGGTTGCCAGAACTCGTCCTAATAACGTGGTAAAAGATGAAATTTCATTATACATAGGGATGATAACTGACAGTTTCATAAATTGATTATAAACGAAATGCAATCCTGAAGGAAATTCAGCGTGCTATAATTCAATAGTATTTTTATCCTGGAGGAAGATATGGCTTCTGCGCCAAAAATTGAATCCCCTGTTCAGGGTTCTACATTTGTCCCACCGCCGATGAGCGAGTTGAAAGATACTGGCCTTTCTTTGCTTTGGTTGCAGGATTTGGTTTTAAAGATTTTTTATTTTCAGGGCTACCTTTCAGGTTTTAAAGCTGCTGAAGAAATTGCTCTCCCTTTTGCGGGGGTTGTTGATCAAATTCTCGAAACCCTCAAACGCGAAAAACTTCTCGAGGTTAAGTCCTCACAGATGGGATTGGGGGAAGGATCATACCAGTATGCAATCACCGGAGCGGGCATTGTTCGTGCCCGGGAGGCATTGGAGCGTAGCCAGTATGCTGGCCCTGCACCAGTTCCGATAGAGGTATATAACGAATCCATCCGGCGCCAGAGCCGAGGTCGGGTCGCGATTACCAGCCGGACAATGCGGCAGCTTCTTTCCCAGTTGGTCCTTTCCGATACCATTTTTCAACGGCTTGGCCCGGCATTGAACTCCGGCACATCGATTTTCCTTTATGGGCCTCCCGGGAATGGAAAAACAAGTGTAGCAAAGGCGTTTGGCAATCTCGTTATGAGCCAGACAATGTACATCCCCTATGCACTGTATTTGGATGGACAGGTGGTTAAATTGTATGACTCGGTTAACCATCAACTAGCGCCTAATGTGGATACCACCCCAAATGGGACGGGTGGCTTTCGCAGTGGAAGACATGACCCGCGTTGGATAAAAATCCGACGCCCGTTCATCATGGTCGGTGGTGAGCTAACCCTGGAGGGTCTCGATCTGGTCTTTGACGATACGAACAAATTCTACGAAGCTCCCTTCCAGGTAAAAGCCAATGGAGGCATTCTCCTGATCGATGATTTTGGCAGGCAGCAGGTTAGACCTAGAGATTTACTCAACCGCTGGATCGTTCCTCTGGAAAATCGCGTCGATTATCTAACCCTTCACACCGGTCGTAAAATTGAAATACCTTTTGACGTATTGGTGGTTTTCTCGACCAATCTGCCTCCCCGCGACCTGGTTGACGAAGCCTTCCTGCGTCGTTTGCGGCACAAGATTGAAATATCAAACCCATCTTTTGAGGATTACCGCGAAATATTTAAGCGCGTATCCCAGCTGAAGGGCATTCCATATAGCGACCAGGGGTTGGCATATTTATTGCAGGAATACTACATTAAACGCAATCGAAAAATGCGCGCCTCCCATCCACGCGATCTTTGTGATCAGATTCTTGACATTGCCCGCTACCTTTCAACAGAACCAACGATGACAAACGAAATGATCGACCGTGCTTCGCAAGCTTATTTTGTGGATATCTAAAATGTGGAATGACCTTCCAACTCCAATTGTTATTGGTCACCGTGGTGATAAGCTTTATTCACCGGAAAATACTCTTTCTTCTTTCAAACAAGCTGCAGAAAAGGGGGCAGATGCTATCGAATTCGATGTAAAACTTACAGCAGACAGACAGGTAATCGTACTTCATGACCAGAAGGTGGATCGCACCACGAATGGGTCCGGAAATGTTGCGAAACTTTCACTCGAAGCCATTAAGCAATACGATGCTGGCATCCAGTTTCCGGGAAAATTCCCAAATGAAAAAATCCCCACCCTTGAAGAAGTATTTGAAACATTTGGTAAAAAACTATACATGAATGTCGAGTTGACCAACTATAGAACTCCATTTGATGGGTTGGTGACAAAGGTGGCTGAACTAGTTAAAAAACATGGGATGGAAAACAAGATTCTCTTCTCGTCTTTCTTTCCTCCCAACCTGAAGATGGTCGGCGTGCACCTCCCAGGAACCCCTCGTGCTCTCTTGACCATACCCGGTCTCTTGGGTTACTGGGGCCGTTCCTTTGGTTGGCGGCGCAATTATGATGCCTTGAATCCGCATTTCACGGATTTAAACGCCGGGTTGGTAAACCGTGTCCACGCTACTGGGAAACGAGTCAACGCCTGGACGGTTACAAATGAAACCGATATTAAGAGAATGATTGAACTAGGCGTGGATGGTATTATCACCGGAGATCCGGCTCTGACACTTCATATGCTTGGGAGGAACAAGTGATTGACTCCACTTGGGTATCTCGCGTAGCATTGCGTATAGCGTCGATTTAAATAATTTACTATGGTCAACGGTAAACTCTAAAATGATTCTTCGCCGAGTACTTACAATTCTTACATTGGTTTCGTTGGTGCTATCATTTTCTTCTATAGGTGAGGTGCGCGCATCTGGTTCGGTTCAGCAAACTGATCCAGGCGCGGAGGCCCTCCAAATGCTAACAAAGATGACACCCGATGAACGAGTGGGGCAACTCTTTTTAGTGACCTTCGCTGGCGCGACTGCGAGCCAGGATTCCCAAATAGTTGACCTTATTTCCAATTACCACGTGGGGGGAGTGGTTTTATTAGCTGGAAATGATAATTTTGTGGCTGCTCCCAACACTATTGCGGATGCCTTTCAGTTGATTTCACAATTACAAAATGCCAAATGGCAAGCATCTCAAGGTTTACCAGGTCAAGCAGTGATTGGTACGCCCAGCCCGGCACCTACTCCAACCACCCCTGCTAATTACATTCCCCTTTTCGTCGGCATCTCTCAGGATGGCGATGGTTATCCCAATGACCAGATCCTCAGCGGTCTTACGCCTTTACCTGATTTGATGGCACTGGGAGCTACGTGGAATACTGGACTGGCTGAACAAGTAGGTGCGATTGCCGGGAAAGAACTATCCAGTATCGGATTTAATTTATACTTTGGTCCTTCCTTGGATGTCCTCGAATCACCCGGATCGACGTCAGGGAACGGGCTGGGTGCGACCGCGTTCGGAGGCGATCCATATTGGGTAGGAGCGATGGGGAGCGCTTATATTACCGGTTTGCATACGGGCAGTAACGAACGATTGACGGTAGTCGCCAATCACTTTCCAGGGGGCGGCAGTGCTGATCGCCCTCCCGGTGGAGAACCAGCGACAGTGCGGAAGTCGCTTGAGCAATTGAAACAAATTGAACTGGCTCCATTTTTTACGGTTACCGGGAATGCACCCACTCCCGAAAGTACTGCGGATGGTCTGTTAGTTTCACATATTCGTTATCAGGGTTTCCAGGGCAACATACGCTCGACCACGCGCCCGGTCAGTTTTGACCCGCAGGCGCTTTCCCAGATTTTATCTCTTCCTGCTTTCGCAACCTGGCGAACAACAGGGGGGCTGTTGATCAGCGATGATCTTGGCAGCCAGACAGTACGCCAATTTTATGATCCAGGCGGACGATCCTTTTTAGGCCGGTTAGTGGCGCGGGATGCATTCCTGGCAGGGAATGATCTGCTTTTCATGGGGAATATTGTTTCCAGTGATGCGCCGGATAATTACACGACTGTCATCCAGTCGATCCAATTCTTTGGTCAAAAATATCGTGAAGACCCTGCCTTTGCCCAGCGGGTGGATGATGCAGTAGTTCGAATTCTAGCGACCAAGTATCGCTTGTACGGCAATTTTTATCCGGCTGTCGTGAACCCGCCGTCTGATGGATTGGCAAACCTGGACCAATCACAAGATGTGACCTTTGAAGTTGCACGTGATTCTGCGACGCTGGTCAGCCCGGATGTAACTGACCTTGAAACAGTACTCCCTACCTCTCCTGCAGTGGGTGACCGGATTGTTTTCCTGACTGACACTCGCACTGGAAAGCAATGCAGTACTTGTGGAGAAGAGTCCATGTTGGCGGTGGACGATCTGCAAAATGTGATTCTCCGCCTGTACGGCCCAGGGCAGGGAGGGGAGGTGCGGGCAGACCACTTACTTTCCTACACTTTTACCAGTTTGGGCTCAATCCTGGACAACCCAGGGGGTGAAATTTCCGAGGAAGAAATCGCATTACGCCAGGCAGACTGGGTCATCATCAATATGCTGGATGCTGAACCTAGTGAATCCCAGACCAATCTTCTGCGGCGATTCCTTTCAGAGCGACAGGATTTGCTACGCGATAAACGGATTGTTGTATTTGCGTTCAATGCCCCATATTTTCTGGATGCCACCGATATTTCTAAGTTGACAGCCTATTATTGTCTTTACAGCAAATCCGAACCATTCGTTGAAGTGGCGGCACGACTACTTTTCAGGGAACTCTCTCCAGCGGGTTCGCTACCAGTATCTGTCCCAGGAATTGTTTACGACCTATTCACAGCGACCACCCCGGATCCAACTCAAGTTATTGGGTTGGCGAGGGACATGTCGCCAGCCTCCAGCCCTACAGCGTCTATAACACCCGAAGCAACTTCCACCCCTTCATTTCGCATTGGTGATACTGTCACGGTTAAGACAAGTGAAATTCTTGACCATAACGGTCACCCGGTCCCGGATGGGACGGGGGTACGGTTTAATATTGTGTTAAGCGGAGAAGGGGGGGTGGTCCATCAGCTAGATGCGGCGACGGTACAAGGTGTGGCACGTGCATCATTCAGCATAGATCGTCCGGGGCTGCTCGAAATCAGGGCAGAAAGCGATCCCGCTTTCACGTCAGTTGTAATGCAATTGAATGTTTCCAATGAAGGCTTCAGTGTGACGGTGGTCGCACCCACACCCAATTTAAGTCCCACCCCAACAACACAGTTCATTGAAACCTCGGTGAGCACACCCTCACCTACTCCAGTAGAAGGGTCACCGGGTTTTGGAGGGTGGTTTGGTATGCTGGTTGTACTGGGGGGGCTTGGCACTTTTGCATACTGGTTCGGTAATCATTATGACACTCCACGCTGGGCGGTGCGGTGGGCCTTGTGTATTGTTGTTGGAGGATTACTCGCTTATTCCTATCTTGCCATTCGGCTGCCAGGAGCGACGGTATATATTCAAAAAAACGGATGGCTGGGGATAATGGGGGTTGTCATCCTGGGCGCATTGGTTGGATTTGGGACAGGTTATACCTGGCAGCGACTGGCTAAGGGATCAAGGAAGCCACCAGGCTGACGATCAACAAACCAACCGTGACCAAAAGCAATATTTGTTCAGGTTTTCCCTGGATGAGTTGGAGCAGGGAATTCTGAGGGCGAATCGATCCAAGGGGGCGCGGAGGAAGCTCGCGAGTTCCAATCAAAAATTTTCGGAGATCCTCAGCCGATGCTGGGCGGTCATCAGGGTGCAATTCCATCGCCCAAAGAATGGCACGTTCGGTGCGGGGGCTGATGGCGGGATTCAGTGTGCGGGGCTCCGGCAGGCTGGAGGGGTGTAAAAAGCGTTCACGGGCATCGGTTGGCGGGTTATTCGTGAGCAGATGATAAAGGGTACAACCAAACGCGTAAATATCGCTGCGAACATCTGTGTGTACCCCGTCGCCGCCGTACTGTTCAAGCGGGGTATAAAGGGCAGTGCCGCGTCCCTGGATCACAGTTACCGTCATTTCATCAGGGACAAGAGCTTTGACCAAACCAAAGTCAACCAGCTTAAGGAGACCGTTGGGGGTGATCTTTAAATTCGACGGCTTCACATCCCGGTGGACGAGTGGCGGTGTCTGATTGTGCAGGTATGTGAGGGCGTCGGCCAATTGATTGGCCCAGGAGAGCACGTCTTCTTCTGCCAGAAATGAATTGCTTTGTTTGGCATCCAACATGCGGAGGCGCAAATCCTTCCCGGGAATGTAATCCATCACCAGATAATCGCGCTGGCCAATTGAAAAATAGTCTGAGACTTTTGGAAGGTTTGGATGGTCCAGGCGCGCTAAAACCGTGGCTTCGTGCAGAAATTGCTGACGAGCCTCTTTCAGCAGTTTTGTCGGTACGGTACGGTCGTGTTCGACTTCTTTGAGCGCACAGCGGCGTCCTTCCAGACGCAGGTCGTCGGCCAGGTAGATATTACCCATGCCTCCCTGTCCAATGCGCTCGCAAATTCGATAACGACCGCGCAGCACCTCTCCAGT
>JBGOZL010000064.1:0-7681 GCA_041480185.1 Anaerolineae bacterium | reverse complement strand
TGTTCTATGGTTATGCCTATCCTCAATAATTTTGGGGATTGGTGTCACACGTTAGTCAGTTATTTCTGCAAGATTAAGAATAAGAATCCACTTGTCCTTTCACCGAATTATCGTATTGGTTTGTGCACCCATCTTTTCCATGTCCTTCATCAGACGGATTGGTTCACTTAAGTATCCCATCATCCACAGTCCAGGATTCCTGGCAGAACCATCCATGTATTGAAGCAAGGTGGCGACAACGGGAATGGCGGTTAATTCGTATCCATCGGGATGAGCAACACTCACTTGGATTTCAACCCTCCTCCCATCCTTTACGCCGGTTGCATGAACCTGGAGTTCGACTCGATCAGGTGGTTTGTGAAAGGTGCCCATTCCCCACCAAAGTAGCCTTCCGATTGGGCGGACAGCTTTTGGAATGATTTTGAGCAATATCCAAGTGATAGGCATAATGACCCAGTCTGTCACCCAGTGAGACTCCGATATAAAAAAACCGACATTCCGCAGGCTTGGATAGATCCCCGGCAGAGGGCGTAATTCCTCAAAGAACATCGAGTAGCATAACTTTCGACCAATATCACTTCCCAGGTCGATTGTTCGCATTTCATATGAGTTTGGTTTTGTCCATTGACCATTTTTATAAACCTGAGCATGATACTCCTTGAAAACCTCAATTAGTTCACTAACAGCCTCGGTATAGGGCAGGTTCTTGCCCATGTTAATATAACCAATGGCGGTGGCACTCTCGATGGTGTCCAGGAATGTGGCGGTATAACGCACAAGCGCAGCGGGTAAACCGGGATGGAATCCCGCCTCGGTGATGAAGCAACGCCCGGAACGTTTGATCTCCCCAGCCAGGGATTGCAGAAGAGCAAATTTACCGGCGCCGAGTTGTACATCGAGATAGTCCACGCCCATTTCGAGCGCGGTACGAACCACATTCTCCGCGTGGGCGGTGGTCGGTGCAGCAACTACTATGAGATCCTGGTCGTGAAACGCTGCCTGCAGAGAGGTTGCATCTGCCGCATCCGCATAGACAGCCGACACGCGTAAACCTGAGCTCCGTTGGTTCAATTCATCAGCCATTGCTTGCGCTTTATTCAGGTGGCGTGTCGCAATAGTAATAGTGGCTTGAGAGTGCTCTAGCAGGAGCCTCGCAATTGATTTTCCCGTATAACCGGTACCGCCAAGGATCAGGATTCTTGACATTTTTTGTCCATCATTTCATTTGCAGGGTATGATCTAATATTTATAAGGGATTGAGAAGTACCCGGTTTTATTAATCCGAAACGCAAATACGTTATGCTTTCTGGTTATTATCGCGCCATTCCTATAAATCAATATGAGCATTTCGGGAATTGGTGGGGAAGGGAAAATAATGACCCCCACCGTGTAAGGGTGGGGGTTACTGGTAAGGAGTTGTTAGGCTTTTTGAGTAAGGGTGATTGCATGGGGAATTTTGCAGTGTAGAGAGTCTCGCGCTATTCGTTGCTGTGGCAATCAAAACAGGCGCGTTCGCTAAGGTGCGTGTTTCGGGGCTGTCCCGGGCAGGTTCCAAGACACCCGCCGGATCGTTTCCCCGACCCAGCAAGGGGATTAACTGGATGAGCAGCCCCACAACAATGACAGCGATGATGACCCCCAGTATTGTTTTTTCATTGTTTTCTCCTCGATAATTGATGCATGCCTCCAGCTGTAAATATGGGTGGATCGCCGCGAAATGGTTTCCAGCTCTCGATCTTCATTCGTATGGATTACCCTATGGATGAATTTTGTGATTTAAACCTCAAACTTCCAATTCTGAAAGTTTTTTTAGCGACCCAACCTGTATGCTATACTGAGGTCATCGAGGGAAGCATGCCTGAACACTATCATCCAAAAACACTGGCCCAGATGGACACGCGCTTGCTGAAGCTAAAAGAATTCCTGGTCAAGGCAGTCTCGACAGAGATGCAGGATCGCGCAACTGATAATAAACAAGACCGGGAGACGGTTCACCGTTTATTGTTCGAGGCGTATGAGCGCACCAAGGCGAATGTCAAGCCAGAGTTGCGCGACCGAGTCATCGATTCTGCCCAGGCTGACCTGATTGGGTATGGTCCCCTCGAGCTGCTCCTGCCTGATCCGGAGATTAGCGAGATCATGGTTAACGGGCCAAAAGAAATCTTTGTTGAGCGGGATGGCGTATTGCTCGAGACTGATGTGGAATTTGAAAATGAAGAACACCTGTTGCGAATCATTGACCGGATTGTGAGCCCATTGGGCCGCCGGGTTGATGCGGATAATCCCACTGCAGACGCCCGCCTGCCGGATGGTTCACGCGTCAATGTCATCATCCCGCCCGTGGCAGTAGATGGACCGCACATTACGATCCGCAAATTCCTGCAAAACAAGACAACAATGGACGACCTGGTTTCGATGGGTGCATTGACCCCCTATATGGCGAAGTTCCTGGAAGCCTGTGTGGTGACGCGGTTGAACATCCTCGTCACCGGCAATACAAGTTCGGGCAAGACCACCGTTCTGAACGCCCTTTCCGGCTTCATTCCGGATAATGAGCGCATTGTGACTATCGAAGACGCCGTGGAATTGAAGCTCAAGCAACGCCACGTTGTCCGATTGGAGACCAAAATCCCCAACGTGGATGGGGGCGGCGAAGTAGGTGTGCGCGAACTCGTTCGTAATGCCCTGCGCATGCGTCCGGACCGGATCGTGGTGGGGGAGGTACGGGGCGGTGAAGCGATGGATATGCTTCAGGCCATGAACACCGGTCATACCGGGTCATTGACCACTCTGCATGCAAATTTACCGCGCGATGCCATCTCGCGCTTGGAAACAATGGCAATGATGGCCGGCTTCGACATGCCCCTGCTTGCCATCCGCAAACAGATCGCTGCCGCAGTAAACTTGATCATCCACCTGGCACGCCTCACAGATGGTTCACGAGTAATGACCCATATCACCGAGCTCTCCGGGATGGAAGGGGAAGTGGTTACATTGACTGACATCTTCAGGTTCGACCAGACCGGTATATCTCCTCAAGGAAAAATCATCGGACAAATCCGTCCGACCGGGATGCGCCCCCTGTTCAGTCCTCGGCTCGAAGCCTCCGGGTTCAAGCTCGGCGGAGAAATATTCGGCGCAGGGTTCTAATTCTGACCCTGATCTCTCCGGTGCTTCGATTCCAGGAAAGAGGGTAAATAAGGTGCAAGATATCTCGTGTTATAATTTCTTCACCTAGACCATCAACTGAACGGAGGTCAAATGGAGATTACATCCCAGAAGTTCAAACATTGTGATTTGCTTTTCATTAATGGCAAAGTGGATAGTTTCACTGCACCCGACCTGATCAAAGCAATCGAAGCGCTCAGTGATGCGAAGCGCTATAAGATCGTCTTGGATCTGAGCCACCTTGAATACATGTCCAGTGCAGGGTTCCGCGCCCTGCTCCTTGGCCAGCGCAACTGCAAGCGTTATAACCGTGGAGAGATCGTGCTGGCTTCGGTGCCCAAAAAGGTGATGGATGCGCTTGATTTGACAGGATTTACTCCGCTGTTCAAGATATTTGATGACATAACCCCGGCGGTCGGAAATTTCTAACCTGCATCAACCGTTGAAAAACATTCAGGCCGCCTCCACCCGCCAAATCGTGAGGCGGCCTCATTATTCTAATGCGCACGGCAATTTTCTCCGCAAACCTTGACCAATTGGAAGCCATCCGTGACTTCGCTGCCCGGGCGGCGAAGGACGCAGGCATGGATGATTCTGCAATCTATGCCGTTGAATTAAGCATGGATGAGGCCTGCACCAATGTCATCGAACATGCTTACGAAGGAAAAAATGGGGGGGAAATTGAATGTACCTGCGACCATGATGATAAAAAACTGACCATCATCATCCACGATCATGGAAAATCCTTTGACCCGGAAAGCATCGAGTTGCCAGACCTGGATGCTGATCTAGATTCCCGGCCGGTAGGCGGTTTGGGTATATTCTTGATGAAAAAGTTGATGGATGAGGTGCGCTTCGAACCTCTGGGGGAGGCGGGTAATGTCTTGACGATGATCAAGCGCCTTAAAATTAACCCGGAAAAGGAAAAAAAAACTTCGCCCCCACCCTCTGATTGGAAACAGATAATCATGCTGGGCGAAGAAATCATGCGGGAAACTTCTCTATCTGCCCAGCATGACCTGATCATTGGCACTACTGCACACATCCTGGAATGCCAGGCGGTCCTGTGGCTGGACGAAAGGCTGTTCCGGTTGCCGGGATTAAACCAGGCTCCACTATTCCCCGGACAGCCTCCTTCCGCACAAATGTCGAAGGCTTTTACGACCGGGTTGACATCTTCCCCTGAAGAACAAAAAAAGCTCCTGGCAATTCCGCTTAAAAACGGCGACACAATGATGGGTGTTCTTCAGGTGGAGAGACCTAACAAGCCCTTCCTTAAAAAAGAGTTCGAACTCTTGGATGGATTGGCAGGTTACGTCTCATTGGCGCTGGTGGCCTCGCACCGCTCTGTCATCGAACAATGGCGCATCGAGCAACTGACACTCGTCCGCCGGGTGAGCGCACAGATCACCAATGTATTAGATCTGGATAAATTATCGAAAAGGGTCACCAAACTTATCCAGCGCACTTTTAATTATTATTATGTAGCCATTTATACCCTCGAGCCGGGCTTGGATGCCTTGAATTTCCGTTCCAGCGCCGGACCTGAGCGAGGCGGAGGCAAGCGGGTGAAAGCCAGGCTAGGCGAAGGTTTGGTGGGGAGCGTCGCTCAAACTGGAGAGGAAGCTGTCACCAATGATGTCGGTTCCGACTCGCGCTTCAAGTTTATAGAATTGCTTTCAGAAACCAGGTCCGAAGCCGTCCTGCCGTTAAAAATTGAAGACAACACCTTAGGTGTCCTAGATGTCCAGTCGGACCAATTGGAAGCATTCCACCCGAATGATTTGCTTGTTTTGCGAGCGCTTGCCGACACTATCGCCATTGCAATCAATGGGGCGCGACTATATGGTGAATTACAGAAACGCGCCGACCACCTAGCAATGGTGGCTCAGGTCAGCGAAGAAATCACCTCCACGCTTGACCTGGATGAATTGCTAAATAAAGTGGCAGTCCTCATCCAGAAACATTTAAAATTCCCATATGTACACCTTTATACGGTACACCCCATCCGCCGCCAGATCATATATGAAGCTGGCAGCGGCGAGCGCAGCTCTTCCCTCAAAGGTTCCGTGATCGACCTGGATAATGATGAGGGAATTATTTCCTGGGTGGCTCGCAACGGGAAGACCATGCTGGTCAATGATGTAACAAAAGAACCTAGATACCATTCTTCACCGCTCCCGCCAGAGGACACACTCGCCGAGATGACCATTCCCCTGGTCTTTGACATACAAGTGACCGGAGTGCTCGACCTGCAAAGCAATCATCTCAATGCTTTTAGTGACGACGACCGTTTCCTGTGCGAGGCTTTGGCTGATAATGTGGCTGTTGCCATTCATAATGCCGAGCTGTTCCGCACCGAACAGTGGCGGCGGCAGGTGGCTGACAGCTTGCGGGAGGTAGCCGGTCTCATATCGGCCGATGTAGGATTGGAGGATGTGCTTGATAGCATTTTGCGGGAACTGGAACGCAACCTGCCCTGTGACGTGGCTGCCGTCTGGCTGTTGGATGGGGACAACCTCTATCTGGCCCAGGCGCATGGAGCGGACATCATGGAGGTGGACAGTGCAGCCCATCGCTGGCCGGAAGCTTATGCGTTTCTCTCATCCGCACTCACGTCCGAACAACCCATCATCCGAAAACCGGATGACCCGATTGGTCCGACCGGGACAGCCTTGGGGTATTCCGCCGATTATTCATCCATCGCAGCCGGCCTGCGGGCAGGTGACCGTCCCTTGGGAGTGTTAACGCTCTCGCATCACACCGCTGGACGGTATGGGCACGAAGCACAGGCGATGGCTGCCACATTTGCCAACCATGCAGCGGTGGCAATAGAAAACGCCCGTTTGTACGATTCTGCCCAGGAGCAGGCCTATGCTTCGGCTGCCCTGTTGCAGGTGGCACAGGCGGTTGCCAACTCGAATAACCTGGATGAGACCATCAGCGGCATTGTCCGTATTACACCCATCCTGGTGGGTGTGAAAGCTTGCGCGGTATATTTATTGGAAGCGGAACGATTTCACCCGACTCATTCCTATGGGTTTTCAGATGCAGCCCAGGCTATCCTTTGGAACCGGGATTTCAAACACGGAGATTTCCCCTTGCTGGATTCTGTCCATGAAAACACCCAAATGGTGGTTGGACTGCTCCCTTCCGAGATATCCGAGGATTGGCTGGATCCAGAACTTGCCCGCACGGAGCAGGAAACGTTTTATGCCTTGCAGACCGGTGACCACCTGCTGATCGGCTTCCCTCTGATGATTAAGAATGACCTGTTTGGGGTAATGCTGGTGGAGGAAGATTCCGACGCAAGACGTTTCCGTCAAAAGCGTGTAGATATTGTCAGCAGTATCGCACAGCAGGTGGCATTCAGCATTCAAAATGAGCATCTCCAGCGCGAGATGGTGATTCGGGAGCGCCTCGAGCACGAGGTCCATCTTGCCCGGCAGATCCAGAAGACCTTCCTGCCGGAGCACCTGCCCGAGATTAACGGCTGGAATCTGGCAGCCACCTGGATTACCGCCCGGCAAGTAGGTGGTGATTTCTACGATGTGTTTGAACTGCCCGGCGGACGCCTGGGTCTTTTTATTGCGGACGTTTCCGACAAAGGCATCCCGGCTGCCCTTTTTATGGCTCTTACACGGACCCTGGTGCGGGCGGTAGTTTTCGATACGCCTTCCCCTGCCGATGCCCTGCGGCGCGTCAATGACCTGATTATTCCGGATAACCAGCAGGACATGTTCGTCTCGGCAGTGTACGGCGTTTTGACCTTGGAAAGCGGGGTTTTCAGATACGCCAACGCGGGGCATAACCCGCCCATCTGGTTAAATGGTGTAGAGCGGACGATGGAGCTGCTTCATCGGACCGGGGCAGCGCTGGGTATTATTGAGGATGTACCGATGGAAGACCGCACGATAACCCTCGCTCCCGATGATTTTCTCCTGCTCTATACCGATGGAGTCACCGAAGCCTTCTCACCGGAGGATGAGACTTATGGTGAAGATCGCCTTAAGCAGGTGCTCGAGTCGGTAGAAATGACGAGTGCACGCGGGGTGTTGGACGCGCTGGAGGCTTCGGTAAGAGAGTTCATGGGTCACCATCCACCAGACGATGATTTAACCATGCTGGGAATCAAGCGTACGATATAAATAGGTTCACTTTTTTTCTGAAAATAAGCTTTCAAAAGTGGCGGAAAGGCGTCAGAATCGCCTATTTTGGCCCCATGGTATAATATTTGTGCTGGAAACCTCAATAGGAGCATCCCACATTGGCTTTCAATCCCCTCAACTGGCTTCTGGGTCTTTTTTCTTTGGATATTGGAATAGACCTGGGTACAGCCAACACGCTGGTCCATGTTCGCGGCAAAGGGATTGTTATTAACGAACCTTCGTGGGTTGCAATAGATAAACGTACCCGCCAACCGCTGGCGATAGGGCTACAGGCCAGAGAAATGGTCGGACGTACTTCAGGAAATATTCTTGTAGTGCGTCCGCTGAGGGATGGTGTGATCTCC
>JBGOZL010000063.1:0-7747 GCA_041480185.1 Anaerolineae bacterium | reverse complement strand
ATCCTGGGCTTCGCAGCCGTTGCCTGGTGGGGCAGCCTCACCATCGGGCTCGCGCTGGTGGTTTTCATGGGAGTGATGATCCTTCAGAGTGCCTTCACCGATTGGTGCCCGGCGGACTTGATCCTCCGGCCGTTAGGATTAAAAAAGAAACTGGAAGGCAAAGGACAGAAAGTCTGACCCGATAAACCTTGTGAAGCGATACTTATTATCAAAAAAACCGAGCCTCCATTTTTGGAGGCTCTAATTATTTCTAATGAAGGTTCATGAAGGCTTGCCAGAAACCAGATCAAAGTGCCCCATCAAAAAAGCACTCCTTGTCTTTTTGTGAGAAGGTTATCGATTCAGTACAGAAGTCATATTGTTTTTTGGGGTGGCTTTGCTATACAATGATTTTGAATAAATCTATTGATATTACTGAAAACAAGGAGAACATCAACCAACGAAAATCAAAACCTTTTCGCCAAAGGGAAACAATCCATTCGGATCATAAAATCAAATAGAGGAGAATGTAATGAAGCAAACCATGCCCAGGCTTTTTGTCTTCGCGTTAATTCTCGCGTTCATCGTAAGTTTCCTGCCTGCACAGGCTCAATATGCTTTTGCCGCCCCAGATTTAAGACCTTCATATAGCGTTTCAATCGGCTCCCTAGGTAGTACGTATTCTCAAAATTTTGATTCTCTCGCCAATATTGGGACATCGTCCCCTTGGACAAATGATGTATCTCTTCCAGGTTGGTACCTGGGCACAGATGCAAACCCTACGGTAACATCTTATCTAGTTGGAATCGGAAGTGGAACTACAGGTGGTTTTTATAGCTTTGGTTCCACATTGTCCACTGATCGTGCCTTGGGAGGTTTAGGAAGTAACTCTTACTATGGCGCTTCAGGATCAGGCAAGGGGTATATTGGATTAATACTCCAAAACCAGACCGGAGCGACTTTTACCTCTTTAGATATTTCTTACACTGGCGAACAATGGCGAAATGGTGGGAATGCGACTGTTCAGAGCCTGACTTTTTCGTATATTATCAGTGCGTCCATACCAACCTTGACTGCTCCAGGAACAGCTTTTTCTGCGCTGGATTTCGCCAGTCCCACACACACAACAACGTCAGGTGCGCTGGATGGAAATTTAGCTGCGAACAGAACAGGGTTATCTTCTACGATCACGGGGATTGTTATACCTGACGGCTGGTACATTATGCTTCGTTGGATTGATCTCAACGATTCTGGAAACGATCATGGCCTGGCTATTGATGATCTATCGGTTACTCCCCAAGGGGGTGTCACAACAAATCCATCTGGCGGTGGTACTGCGAATCCAAATTTAGTTTTGGCAGGTAACGCTTCATTGTTTACCGTGGCTGTTACTCCGGGTACCTTTCCAACCAGCTCTGGCTTAACCGTTTCTTGCGATTTGACGGCAATTGGCGGCTCGGCTGCCCAAACCTTTGTGGATGACGGTACAAATGGTGATACTGTCGGAGGAGATAATACATTCTCCTATTCAGCCACAATCGATAGTGATACGGCTGGCGGGGTGAAGAGTCTGCCTTGCATGATTGCCGATGCCCAGACACGCTCCGGCAGTACCAATATTGGGCTCACGGTTCTGGTTATTATCCCTATAGGCACAGTCAATGGTCCAGTCGCAGATGGGGATAATGGAGCTCTCCACGTTTCACCTTATGTGGGGTCCCCCGTAGCAATCCAGGGGGTTATTTACGAATTGACTCTTCAAGCTATAAGTGGCACGACGGATACATATAAGGGGTTTTACATTCAGAACACAACAGCCACAGCTGATACGGATCCTAATACATCCGATGGAATGTTCGTGTTCATGAACAAGTACCCTGACTTAATAGGAGGCTACGTTCCAAATGTTGGCGATGAAGTGGTAATCATCGGTTATGTTAGCGAGTACTTCAACATGACCGAGCTGTCATCTGCAATTCTCGCCAAACCTGTAATCCGTAGTGGCGTAAATCTGGAAGGCGAAGTTCATGCCATAGTTGCAAACCCGCCAGTCAGCTTGGCAGATGCAAATCGCTACTGGGAACGGCGCCAGGGCATGCGTGTCCAAGTCCCGACCGGCAGCGTCGTACTCGGTGGCCGTAATGTCTTCAGCCCAGCGGATGCTGAGGTCTGGGTTGCGAGTCCAGAGAGCACGATAGGATTGCGCACCGATCTCTACAAAAACCGGGCCTTCCGTGATGCTCATCCGCTCGATGATAACTACAGTGCCACAAATTGGGATGGTAACGGCTACCGTATCCTGATGGGCAGCCTGGGGATCAAGGCCGCTGCAGGTGACGCCCAGGTATTGATCGACCCGGCACGCACGTTCGATACCGTAACCAATGCTCCGGTCGGTGGTGTCAACTATACCTTCAGCAAGTATCGGATTGAGATCACCGACCAGCCCGTATTTAGTGAGGGCGTTGATCCAGCCGCCAATAATCCTCCACAGACCTTCGACCCCAGCATTAGCTATACCATTGCAGACTACAACCTGGAGAACCTGTACGACTACCGGGACAATCCCTTCTCCGGCTGTGATTTTGCTGGCAACACAGGTTGTCCCAAAGTGGCTCCTTTCCTGGCTGCAATCAATCCCCCTTACGACTACGTTCCAGCCAGTGATGCCGTTTACCAGGCGCGCCTGAACGATATCGCTCTTCAGATCATAGACGACCTGCATAGCCCGGACATCCTCATGGTCCAGGAAGTCGAGAACCAGGATATCTGTACGGTGACTCTTGGTGCGCTCGATTGCGGTTCGACGGACAATCGGGATGGCATACCAGACGTACTGCAGGAATTGGCGATCAACATCGCCAGCCTTGGAGGCCCTTCATACGATGCCGCTTTTGACCGTAATAGCTCAGATCTGCGCGGCATCGCCCCGGCCTTCTTGTACCGCACCGATCGTGTGGAACTCCTGCCCGCTGCTGGAGATCCCATCCTGGGTGGCAGTCCGGCGATTGATGGTTATACAGCAGTTCCTTACGATAGTGATGTATCGAATCCGAAAACCCTGAATGCTGTTTTGCCAGCGGGGATCTCTGCCTGCGAAACCTCCTGGGTATTCCCGCGTGCTCCTTCTATTGCACTTTTCCGCGTCTACAGCACGAGCATCGGCGAAGGCAGCCATCGCGATGTTTATGTGATTAATAACCACTTCAAGAGTGGCCCCGATACTTGTGTCGGTCATCGCACCGAGCAGGCCAAATATCTTGCTGCTTTGGTGGCATATATTCAAGCAGCGAATCCAACCGCCCGTATCGTCGTTGGCGGCGACCTGAACGTTTACCCGCGCCCCGATGATATCGCCTACGGCGCGAGCGATCAACTTGGGTCGCTCTATGACCCGAGCCTTGGGCTGAAAAACCTGTGGGAGGTTCTGTTAGTCCAGGCGCCCGAGTCTGCCTACAGCTATGTCTACCTCGGCATGGCACAGACGCTCGACCAGATGTTTGTCAACGGGCCGATACTGGCAGATTTAAAGCAATTCCGCATTGCACATATCAACAGTGATTTCGCGGCCGATTATCCAGGTGATGTCGCCCGCGGTACGAGCGACCATGACCCTAATGTTGCCACCTTTGTGATCAATGACCCCCCGACCGTGAACGCGGGCGGCCCGTATACGGTGAACGAAGGCAGTTCTGTTACCCTGACCGCCACCGGCACAGACCCAGAAAGTCAACCATTGACCTATGCCTGGGACCTCGACAACAATGGCACCTTCGAAACCCCGGGTCAGAGCGTGTCCTTCATTGGGTTGGATGGGCCGGCGACTCTGACCGTGAATGTCCAGGTCACTGATAATGGCGGCCTGACAGCCATGGCATCAGCAACCGTGACTGTGAATAATGTTGCCCCAACTGTCAACGGACCCATCGTATCACCAGAACCATCCACTGAAGGCAGCGGCGTGATTGCCAGCGCAACCTTCACCGATCCCGGCGTCAACGATGCGCCTTTCACTTGTATCGTCAATTATGGGGATGGGTCAGGTGACCTGCCAGGAACCGTCACTGGAAATACCTGCACCGGCCCGGAGATTGTTTATCCGACCTTCGGTAGTTACAATGTGACAATCAGCGTAACCGACAAGGATAACGGCACCGGCTCGAACTCCATGGTACATACTGTCATATTCAACTGGACAGGCTTCTTCGATCCGGTCAGCAATATGCCAACCTTGAACTTGGCAAAGGGCGGCAGCGCTGTACCGCTAAAGTTCAGCCTGGGGGGTAACAAGGGCTTGGGTATTTTTGAAATCGGATATCCAATGTCAGCGCCAATTAATTGCACCTCAGGTGTAGTAACGGGCACCCTTGAACCTATCGTCTCTCCCGGCGGGAGCGGTCTCATGTATGACCCTCTCAATGACCAATACACAATTGTCTGGAAAACGCAAAAGGCTTGGGTTGGTACCTGTCGCCAATTGATCGTTAAACTAATCGACGGTACTTCGCATTACGCTAATTTCCAATTCAAGTAACCTAAAGCATCTTAATGTATAAAAGCGGAGCCGCAAGGCTCCGCATTTATTTTCTAATTATGGAAGGGATCAGGGTTCTGCAGGGAAGAAGCATAGTCCCGCTGTCCCCGGTCCACTGTGCACCGCCAAGGCAGGGGATAGTTCGGCCATGAAAGATTCAACCACTTCCACCTTGTTTTCCACCATTTCCTTAAGTCTTTCGACTTCTAGTTTTGCCCCGGCATGCACATACGCGATCCGCGCCTTGCCTTTTCCAATGGACTCCTCCACTTTGTCAGCGATGGCCTGGTACGCATGTCCCCGGCCGCGCGCCACTCCCAGAGGCACGATATCCCCATCGACCATGCCGATCAGCGGCTTGATGTTGAGCAGGCTGCCAACCAGGTTCGTGGCTTTGCCGATGCGTCCGCCCATGTAAAGATATTTGAGTGTATCCGCAGTCTGGATCATGTGTGTAATTGGCACCATCCGCTTGACCTTTGACACGATCTCATCCAATCCCAGCCCTGCCAGTGCAGCCCGTGCCGCCTCGATTGCCATCCATCCCTGGCACATGGAGACGTTGCGGGTGTCGATCACCTCAACCTGCACCCCCGGGTCCTTTTCTTTGATCATGGATTGGGCCAGCAAGGCAGCCTGGTATGCGCCGCTGCCTTTCGAGGTCATGTGGATGCTGACGATCTCATCGTGACCCTCTTCCACCAGCGATTCGTAAGCCTCGAAATAATCCCCCGGCCCGGGGCTGGCCGTGGTCGGCAGGACCCGTGCCGTGATTAACCATTTCAGGAATTCTTCGCGCTGGATGGTCACCAGGTCACGCAGCACCTCCTGCCCGCGGTGAATGTAATAAGCCACCGTGCGGATTTTCAATTCTTTTAATATCGGTTCGGGGATGCTGGCGGTGCTGTCGGTTAGGATAGCCACTTCCTTGCCCATGCTCGACTCCTGGCTGAGAGCTAATTCTCTTACTACCCCTATTTTACGCTTTTTTTTGATTTTTGAAAAATATATAATTACCAGTAATGCGTTTGGGTATCTATGTCATTCAGCTGAACTTTTTTGGGGGAATTTGATTTTGATCGTTGCCCCCTTACTGGCATTGTTTTCTGCGGGTATGGTTTCGCGGATATTTGTAAGGGAATTCTAATTTCCCTCTCATTGACATTCTGCTGGGAAAAGGATAATATAAACATACCGACCAGTCGGTATGTTTATTGATGAGGAGCGATCCATGCCACAGCAACGCAGTGAAGAGACCCGTGCCCGTATTCTGGATGCCGCTGTCCGGCGTTTTGCCATCGCTGGCTATGATGCCGCCAGCGTGGATGACATTTGCGCCGAGGCAGGAGTCAGCAAGGGGGCTTTTTATCACCACTATCCAACCAAGCAGGCGGTCTTCCTGGCGTTGATGCAAGGCTGGCTGGGGATGATCGATATGGGAATGAGTGCGGCCCGCAAGGACACTGTGCCCGAGACCCTGGTGTATATGACCAACCTTTTGCCGGGAGTTTTCGCAGCCGCAGAAGACCGCCTGCCCATGTTCCTGGAATTTTGGTTGCAGGCCAGCCGCGACGAGAAGATCTGGAAAGCGGTGATCGCTCCCTATCGCCATTATCAGGAGATATTCACCCAACTGGTTGAAGATGGCATCGCTGAAGGCTCGCTTAAACAGGTCGATTCGCAAGTGGCTGCCCAGGTTATCGTTTCCCTGGCGGTGGGTTTGGTATTGCAGGGTGTGCTCGATCCGCATGGTGCTGACTGGGAAAAGACGGCTCGTGAGAGTATGCAAATATTAATGAAGGGGCTGGCAAAATAGGAACGGAGGGATCTATGATTTTGGTTACCGGTGCAACTGGTCATATCGGCAATGTTCTCATTCGAAAATTGCTGGAGCAGGGCGCAAAAGTCCGTGCCCTCATCTGGCGCGATGAAGACACCACGCCCATCAAGGATCTGGAGATCGAGCAGGTGGAGGGGGACGTCCTCGACGCAGGTTCTCTGGATGTTGCTATGCGCGGGGTGGATTCAGTCTATCATCTGGCAGGTATTATTTCCATCATGCCGGGGAAGAATCCCTTTGTATGGAAGGTCAACGTTGAAGGGACGCGCAATGTGCTCGATGCTGCCCATCGCGCCCATGTCAGGAGGTTGGTTTACACCAGCTCCATCCATGCAATTGCCCGCGCTCCGACCGGGATCGCGATGGACGAATCGCTGGGATTTGACCAGGACAACCCTTATGGTGAGTATGACCGTTCGAAGGCTGCTGCCAGCCTTGCGGTCCAGGAGGCTGTTTCCGCGGGTCTGGATGCGGTCATTGTCTGCCCCACAGGTGTCATAGGACCCTACGACTTCCGCGGTTCGGAACTGGGTGAGGTCATCCGCAGTGCCTCCGAAGCCCGCACGATGTTTTTCGTGGAAGGTGCCTACGATTTCGTGGATGTGCGCGATGTCGCCGATGGCATGATCGCTGCTCAAGCCCGCGGGCGCGTGGGCGAAAGCTATATTCTGGGCGGGAACAAAATATCCGTGCGTTATATGCTGGAAACGGTGCGCGAAGTGACCGGCAAGGCTTTTGCCAGCATTAAGATCCCATTTTCGCTGGCCGAGTTTGCTGCGAAGTTCACGCCCTGGTATTACCAAAAAACCAGGGCAAAGCCTCGCTTTACACCCTACTCGCTTGAAGTGCTGCAGAGCAACTCGAATATCAGCCATGCCAAGGCGGCTCGGGAACTGGAGTTCAACCCCCGACCGGCAATCGAGACGATTGCCGGGACTTTGACAGCCGGGACGGCTGCCCCACTAGCCGAAATTTCACGGATGCGAAGCGGTTTTCGCCTTTTTTCGCGTTCTGGGTGGCGTAATCCATTGCGGCGCAAGCCTCGCCTGTTCGAAAAGCCGCAAGTGGAGACCTGCCCTCTTCCCCACTGCTCCGCCACGGTGATACCCTGCCGCGCAAAACATGTTTTTGCGCTTCAACACCCGCAAAAAGGACGGCAAGGCCCATCGCTACTGGAGCGTCGTCGAAAACCGCCGTCTGCGCGCTGGCCACACCACCCAACGCACCGTCCTTTACCTGGGTGAGATCAATGATACCCAGCAAGCCGCCTGGCGCAAAAGTCTGGACGCGCTCAACGAAGCCACCCAACTGACCGAACAGATCTGTCTGTTCCCCGAAGACCGCGACATCCCGCCCGACGTCCTCAACGGCCTCCAGGTGAAGCTCTCCGAACT
>JBGOZL010000062.1:0-7767 GCA_041480185.1 Anaerolineae bacterium | reverse complement strand
CCATTCAATCCCTGGCTGAGTGGTAGGGCTAGCGCCAGCGTCCCACTTGGGGCAAACAGGACGGGCATCATGCCGGGTTTAATTTTGGTTATGGTACGGGCTTTTTTTAGTTTTTCTACCAGGCGGCGGGCAAAATCCAGGTAATCTTTTTCCCAAACAGTCGTGCCGAGTTGATCATAAAGGATCAGCACATCATCGCCTTCTATGCGGTCGATCTCGAGGCCGAGCGATAGTGGGGAGGTCTTGAAAGCCACGTCAAGGCCTTTCTGGTTGCGGATGTTCGCCGAGGTGATGCTTCGTTCCAGCGCGATGTTGCAGCGTGCTTCAGGCTCGACGGTCAGTACCAGGTCGAGTATTTCTTTACCCATCTCTGCCAACCTGGCGATCGACAGGTCGGCTACAATCTTGTCGAATGTGCGCACGATGGGAGCAGGCTCGGTGTCCGGGAAAGAGAATTGGGCACTATCCCCATATGCGGCAGATTCAAGCGCGTGTGCAGCCAGTTTGTCCATGGCGGTTTCATCGCTCGACGCGGCAAACCCGAGTTGACCCTTTCGTATGACGCGTACCGCCGTACCTTTGGTCTCGGCCACGCTGCAGGTTTTTAATTGGTTTGCTTCGTATTCAACGGTGGTCTTTTCGTTCTGCAGGCTGAGCACTTCCACTTGTTCGGCTTGTTTTTTAAGTTGTGTCAGGATATCCATGGTTTCCTCCGCTTACTCGCCGCCGATGACCACGTTCTGGATTCGAATGTGGGGCGCGCCCATCCCAACCGGCAGGGGGAACTGGTTGCCCTTCCCACATCCGCCACCGGTATTCATCCACGTGAAATCGTTGCCGATGGCGTCGATGTTCTCGAGTGTGGAAAAGAGATTTCCCGCCAGGATCACATCCTTGACCATCTCGGCGGTTTTGCCATTTCGGATCATATAGGCATGGCCTGAACTGAACGAGAAATTTTCCAGTTGGGTTTGGCCGCCATAGGCATCGCAGGCATAGATCCCGAGTTCGATGTCTTTGATCATATCTTCGAAGGTTGTGCTGCCGTTCTCGATCGCTGTATTGGTCATGCGCACGATGGGTGCAAAGCGATAGTTGATGGCACGTGCATTTCCGGAAGCTTTCTCTCCCATCTTTGCTGCTGTCTGGCGGGAGTGTAGTCGTCCCATCAGCTCGCCATCCCGGATTAACCAGTTTCGGCGGGCGGGTGTGCCCTCGTCGTCGTACAGGGTGGTGCCGCGTAGGTTCGGGATGGAGCCGTCGTCAAAAACGTTGAGCAGCCCCTTGCCGAACCGGCGCCCCATGGTCATCATTTCACGCGCCTTTGGGTTTTCATAGACGAAGTCCGCTTCGGAAAGGTGGCCGAAGGCTTCATGGATGAAAACACCAGCCAGCCTCTGGTCAGCAACCACTGTGTATTGCCCGCTTTTGACAGGTTTGGCAGTCAGCAGTTCCACTGCGTGCTGGGCAACCATTTTCATCATTTCATCTTTATTTAGCACATATTCATATCCCTGGGTAGTTGATATCGAATCGTGGGCTTGTTGGACGTTGTCCCCATCACGTGTGATGGCTGTGGTGCCCACCACCACGGAGGGACGATCCTGCTCGATGTATGTCCCTTCGGAATTGGCAAGGATGATCTTGCTGAACGTGTCGCTGTAAACCGCCTGGGTGTCGATGATCTTATTGCTGTGTCCCCTCACCAATTGGTTGTAGTGCTCAGCCAGGGCCTTCTTTTCCGCCAGGGATATATCGCGGAAATCGCGTTTCATCTCCACCGTGGAGATTTTTTCCACCGGTTCAACCGAGGCCAGTTCGATCGGCTCTGGGACCGATCCAACCTGTGCGCACTGGTAAGCCTGGTCCGCCTTGATGAGCAGGTCATCTAGGTTGTTGAAGGTTGCCACTCCCCAGCCCTTGTTTTTGATCAGGCAGCGGACAATCCCGCCTTTATCGATATTTGCGTTCGCCACCTCCAATTCCTTTCCCCGGAATACCACCCGGGTGGTTTCCTTCTCTTCGATGCGGATCTCGGTGTAATCGGCCTTGCTTCGTTTGAGTGCTTCTATAATTCGGTCTCGCATAATTTACTCCTTTTGGAGGATGACTATTACCTCATAAAAAATGGTATTCCTTGGACGTCTATAAATGGATCGGGGGTTGGTCTTCGCTTAAGGCATTATTGGTCCCATTCCAGCGCTATTGAACAATATTTTCTAAACAGCGGATTCCGCAACTTTCTCAAGTAGGGCGTGGTCGGGCACCGAATCTTCCACGTTGCGGATGACTGGAATGGAATAACCGATTATGGCGGTTAGAACGGCGCCGACACCGCAGATGGAGATCAGCAGTCCCATCCCGGCTCCAGGTCCTATCCCAAAATAGGGACCGAAGACATTGGAGAGGGCGGTTTGGGTTTTCATGGCTGGTTCAAGCACATAGTCAGCCAGGGTTCCGGCAATGATGGGAGTAATTGGTTGAGTGATCCAGGCGATCAGTCTGCGGGAAGAAAAGACGCGCCCCTGCACGTCGGGTTCAACCTTGGCTTGCCATATGGCCTGGCTGGAACCGTTGATCAGCGCGCCGAAGACGGTCATGAACATTGCGGTCGGGATCCAGACGGCAAGTCCGCGGCCGAAACCGAACAGCATCATTCCAAACAGCGACGAAAGCAGCCAGCCCCATAACACTCCTTTTATTCGCCGTTTGAAACCTCCCCAGGCGCTCATGATCAGCCCGCCTGCCACGGCCGCGATGGCTGCCGTGGATTGGACCGTTCCCATCATTGTGCTATTGTTCCCGGTCCGCGCCAGGATCTCCGGTGCGAATAACGTCCCTGCAATTCCCGAGAATAAGTTGCCCACCAGGAAAATGCAGAGCAGTCCCAGCAATCCATGCCGGGCAAAAATATACTTGAAACCGAAGAGGGATTCTTTCCAAATATTGCTTTTTGCCTTTTCGCCCTCTGCGCTGCGAGCCGGTTGCGGCACGAAAATGATCGCCAGCGACAGAATTGCAATGCCGTATGTCACTGCGTCGATCAACAGGATACCGGATAACTTGATAATGCCTATTAATGCCGCCCCCAGGATGGGCGCGATTACCCCCGGACCTGCATCGATGAGGCTCATCATACCGTTGGCGCGTCCGTATTGCTCCTTCGAGACCATGGTTGTGATGGCGGCTGAAAAGGCTGGCCACTGGAATGCATTTACAAGTCCGATCGCCGCGTTCATTGCGTATAGGTGCCAAAGTTGCATCGTCCCCGTTGCCTGCAATACGAGCAGGACAATTACCGCCAGGCCTGCTCCGATGTCGCTGATCATCATCATGAGTTTTCGGTTATAGCGGTCCACCATCGCACCTGCGATGGGGGAGATGATCAAAAAAGGCACAATGAAGAAAACTTGCGCCAGCCCGAGCGCAGTTGCGCTGTTCGTTTTTCCGTATATCCACAAGGTCAGGGCGAAACCGGTCATCTGCGTTGCGATGACGGAAATGAGTTGCCCCACGAAGACAATGGTAAAACCGGTCATGCCGGCAGGTCGCTTGGTGGCGGGTGAAGTGGTTTGCATTGGTAAGGGTTCTCTCTTCAACAATGGATTAGGTGTTCTACCGGCGTGAAGGGAAGAGGGTTCTGGTTTCTTATTCAAATTTATTCGATTTCGCCGTCGTTCGAAAGCTCTTGGATTAATAAACCGGGATTGGACGATACCTCATCACCCAATCCCGGTGATTTTAGTTGTGGATTTTTGGGTAATCCCAAGGTCACGGGATTTTATGCGTGCAGTTTTCCCAGCGCCTGCTCCACCGTCAACTCGCCGCGTTCGACGCTTTCCAGGACTGCCTTCCGTTCTTCGCTCGAAACGGGTTTGGCCTGCTTGGGGGCGGGAGGGATTTCTCCGTTGCAATCCAGGAATAGGTCACCTGAAATGCTGTTTAGACTGATTTTTACGCCGCCGCCTTGTACTAGGACGGACTGGGATCTATGGTTGCTTGAATAACCGCTTGTCGGAAATGCCGAAACCAGGTCGCCGCTCAGGCTGTGTAATTCACCCGTGCAGGCTGTTTCAGGGGGCACCGTCATGCGCACGTCACCGGATACTGATTTGAATTCATACGGTCCTTCTGTTAATGGCGTGGAAATCTGCATGTCGCCGCTGACGGTCTTTCCTTTGATGGAGCCCAATGTGGATTCCTTCACCACAACGTCTCCCGATACTGTGTCTGCCTCCAGGGTGCCGCTCAGGCATTCCCCCACGGCGTCTCCGCTAACGGTATGGATCCGAATGGCGCCTTGTAAGGTTTTCAGGGTAATTTCTCCGCTGACCGTATTCACCTTGACTTCCCCTTCAAACCCTTCAGCGATGACTGTGTTACTCACGCCGTTCACTCGGATTGAACAAAGGTGCGGTGCATTAATAACGTAATCCACGGCACAGGGGTGGGAACCGAACATCCAGGTCCAGCCGCTGTCGGGGTAGCGGGTGGCTGCTTTGACCGTCCCATCTGCTTCCTGGGAGATTTCTATTTCGGTGCGCTTTTCGTCGCCGCTATGAGGACGCTTGACCGCTGTCACCTGGATGACTCCCTCTTCACCCGGGTGAATTTCCACTGAGCCGCTTATGTTGCTAACCGCAAGCTGTGCTGGTGATGTAACGCTGATTGTTTTTTCAATGGTTTCAGACATATGAGACTCCTGATTTGGGTTGTAAGGTTTTCAGCGTGATTATTCCATAATCGCTATTTAACTGCCTATAATTTGGCTATAAAATTCCTATTAGGCAGGTAACTCTTACTCAAGGACAGGGGGTAAGAGTCGGATCGGCGTGCATGGCCATCAAGTTGTTGCTGAAGGTTTTTAGTTCAGGCTGGAGGGCTGCCCAGATCGTGACCATGAGGATAGCCAATCCTGCACCAACAAAGAGGGACGTGAGACTCCACTTGCTGAGGGCGCCTGAGGCAGCCTGGGAAATGGGGACCAGCCCCGTACTGGCTAGCATGAGCATGCTCATCATCCGGCCGAGCATCTCCCGCGGCGTACGGGTTTGCATCCAGGTGAACATGGTAATGGCGATGTAGCCATTGCCGATCCCGAGCAGGATCATCAGGCTGAAATCCACCCACGTGGATCGAATGAACCCAAATGATGCGAGTGCGAAACCAAATGCAGCCAGCAGGATGATCAGGAGGAATTGCATCGTTCTTCCGGTTGGGCGAGGCATGGAACCGGCCAGCAGGTAGCCAGCCAGGTTGCCGCCCGCGTAAGCTGACATCAACAATCCGAATGCCACTGCTCCTTCGGGCAGACGCTGGCTGGCAAGCACAGGAATACCCACCAGGAGCGGTCCCACAAATAGGAAGTTCACAGCCATCATGACCAGGAACAGTAGCCGCAGCGCTTGGTCATCCCACAGGTATTTCATCCCTGCCAGGATGGAGGTCCAAACATTCTCCTTTGGGGCAGATTCTGCTGCGGGCTGGCGTTTCCCGCCCCCGCGCATGATCCAGAGAGCGATGGCCGAGACGGCAAAACTGACCGCGTCGATGGCAAAGGCCAGCCCGATACCGAGCGGAGATTGGGAAAATTGTCCAATTAGGATACCGGCGATTGTTGGACCTATGAAACCGACCAACTGGCTGGCACCCATGATGATGGAGTTTCCAGCTTGCAAGTCCTGTTCTTCGACCAGCATCGGTACGATACTGTTTCCAGCAGGTATGGCGAATCCAGCCACCAGTCCGAATGAAAGCGCGAATGCGTAGAGCATCCACATCTGGACGGTGCCGGTGAAAACCATAAGGGTCATTAAAGCCGTCAACACGAAGCGGATGACGTCCGAGAAGATCATGATAAGACGGGGCGAGATGCGGTCGGTAATGGCGCCGCCCAGGAGCATAAAGATGGCGCGGGGAATGCCTTCCAGTGCCAGGACAATGCCAAGCGCCAGCGGGTCGCCGGTCAATTTGAGCACGAGCCAGGGGGTGGCGATTAATGCGAACTGATCTCCCAGCAGGGAGGTGGTTGCACCGGAAAAGAGCAGCCGGAAATCTCGCAGGGACATGACCTTCAGCATTGGGTTTTTCTTTGGCGTTTCTTGTGACATGACGGACAAACCTCGCTATTCAACGAATATTTCCACGTGTTCGCCGTCTTCGTCGTCGGTCACGTCTATGATCTTGCCGGTCATTCCGGTGCGCAGGGCTTCCATTAACTGGTCCATATTCACCCCGTCAATCTCAGGGGCAAAATGCGCGCCGATCTTCATCCCCGCTTCCATCAAGCTGATGGGGATCTGCACAGTGGCTTTCGAGCGCCCTGTATTGACTTCGGTGACGCGTACCCGCAGCCATTTAGCGCCGCTGGCTGATAGCCCGCCAGTCGGGCGGTTGGCGCTAGCCAGCGCAGCCAGTAATTTTGCACCTTCCTCTGCGCTCACCTTTCCTTCTTCGATCATCTTCAGGATCTTCATTCGTTCTTCAGTGGTTGCCATGCGAACCTCCTAATCAATAATGGCCAAGTATCGATCTATCCATCAATTCTTCGTTGTCAAAGATAATTTTATCGAAATTTACTAGCCTATGTAAACTTGGACGCGTTCACCGTCGTCACCTTCATCCACATTGACCACCAAAGGTTCGTCCCCAGTGAATCCAGTTTCAATTATTTGGATCACTTCGTCCACGTTGGTTTTTCCCAGGTCTGGAATGTATCGGCCAAATGTTCGCAGGAACCACGCAGTAAGTTTCAATGGCAGCGGAAATCCCAGGAATATTCGGGCTGGCTTTTCGCCCGTTTTCTGGTGCACGTCCACAAATAGCCAGCGCGCCTTGCGGCTGCCCACAGCTGCCACCATCAGAAGCACGCCCAGCAGCAGAGGGATGCTCAGGAAGTAGAACCAGAAGTTGAGATTTGCTGCCCTCACAAGTGCATACATACCCCAGGCGCTAAGCACGGTGATAATTATGCCGATCCATAAGGGGATTTGCCACAACCGGCGCACGGTGGATTTGATCCGAGCAATTCTCGGGTCATTTTCGAAGCTTGACTTGTCAGACTTGGCGCTGGCTCCGGTTTTTTCCTCCCTCGCCTCGGTCCCGGATCCCATACTAGATAACGATTTAAGAGCCGGCATTTCATCTTCAGCCGGGCTCTGGTCGAGCGTTCGCATTAATTTAAGCCCGTCTTCCGGAGAGATCTTACCGCTCTCGATCATTTTCAATACTTGTTCTCGTTCCTGGTCAGTCATTTCTCACTCCTTTTTACCCTGTCCTGGGCTCCTCCCTTGGCGCAGTACCCCCGAAGGGGACGGGAAGGGGGTCATGTGGGCGGGATCGAAATGCCATTTATCCTTTTTTTCTCCAGTCCTCGGCCCCTCTCTTAGCGCAGCACCCCCGAAGGGGGCGGGAAGAGGGGCACAAGGGCAGGAGAGAAATGTCATTTACTTTCCAAAGCTGCCAGAAGTTTCTCGGCTTCTGCAAGACTGATTTTCTTTTCCTGCAGCATGTGCAGGATGATCAGGCGCTCGTCATCTGACACGGCCTCACTACCTTCCACCGGTCCGTGAGGCGAAATGTCCCAATTCCAACGGCCCACATTCACATTGAAGTGTGCTCCGCGCCGTCCGCGTACTTCTGCGGCACGCGCCTTCATCTCAGCCCGGCGCATGGCTGCCTGGATCTTGGCCTCGGTGCGGCGGCTGGCTGCTTCGATGTGGACCTGTGCCCGTTCCATCGAGGCTTGCACCCGCCGGTTGATTCGCT
>JBGOZL010000061.1:0-7787 GCA_041480185.1 Anaerolineae bacterium | reverse complement strand
CTGTACGACCTGCGCCAGATCAAGGAAATCCCCGAGAAAGCCATCCACACTGCGATGGAAGTGAACAGTGACCCGGCCGCCCGCAACATCCGCCTGGCGGTGGTGGTCAACAATGACAAACTGGCCAACGCCGTCCGCGAAGTCTACTATGCAGTGGTGCCCGAGACCTCGGCAGCCATCAAGATCTTTACCGACATGGATGCTGCCGAAGCATGGCTCAGCCGCCCGTTGGATCAAATGGTGTAGGTCCCGTTTTAGTCGTTGTGAATCCCGATGATGTCCTCCCTGACTATTGGCAGCCATACCCTGGCGTGGGGTGAACGTACCTACGTGATGGGGATTTTGAACATCACCCCCGATAGTTTTTCAGGGGATGGGCTTTTACCTTTGTCAGCCCCGCCCGATATCTCTGGAACGGGAACAGGAGTGGGGGCGGTGGTGGAAATTGCCCGCCGTTTCCTTTCTGCGGGAGTCGATATCCTGGATATTGGCGGCGAGTCCACCCGCCCCGGCTCACAACCGGTGGATGCCTGGGCAGAGAAACAGCGCGTCCTCCCGGTCATTCGGGCGATTTCAGCCGGGTTTCCAGATGCCTTGATCTCCATTGACACTTTCAAAGCAGAGGTGGCCGCGGAAGCCCTCGATGCGGGCGCTTCTATAATTAACGATGTTTGGGGGTTGCGCCTCGACCAGCAATTGGCAGGGGTCGCTGCCCATGCCAAAGCCCCGGTGATCCTGATGCACAACCGCTCAAAACCCGCCAATGTCGAGGTTCGGGATCGGCTCGGCAAGGCCTATCTCGGCGCGGACTACGAAGATTTATTGGAAGACGTTAAACGCGAACTGATGGATTCGGTCCGGATCGCCCGTTCCGCCGGGATCCCGGATGAGCGCATCATCCTGGACCCCGGGATCGGTTTCGGTAAAACGATCGAACAAAACCTGGAATTGATTAACCGCTTGGGTGAGATCCGCGCTCTTGGATTTCCCGTCTTGCTGGGAGCCTCACGTAAATCCTTCATCGGCTATACCCTCGATCTGCCTCCCAACCAGCGTGTGGAAGGGACGGCTGCCGCCATCGCTGTTGGCATCACTCGCGGTGCAGACATAGTGCGCGTTCACGACGTCGAAGCCATGGTGCGGGTGGTGCGCATGACGGATGCCATCGTCCGCACCCAAAAAAATGTCTGAAAAATATGAAAACAACTTGCTCAAGGAAGGCATCCTTCATTTCCATTCGAAGGAATATGCCTTGGCGCGTCGCTACTTCGAGCGTGCTTTGGATGCTGCCATTGATCTGCAGACCCGGGCACAGGCCAATTACTTTCTAAGTCAGGTTGAAGACGATCCCAGGCTGAAGCGGCAATTCCTCGAAGAGACCCTCGCGATTGACATGGGTCACGCCGGTGCCCGCCGGGCCCTCGCCATCCTGGACGGAAAGCTCACACCCACTGAGGTCGTCAACCCCGACGCCATCCCTGTTGCTATTGGAGGGACCCAGCCAGCCCGGAGAGAGCGCTTCACCTGCCCCCAATGTGGTGGGCGCATGGTCTACTCCCCCGATGGAACCTCCCTGGTCTGCGAAAATTGCAGCTGTCAGCAAAGGCTCAACACTAAAATGCCCGGCGCCGAACAGGATTTTTTCGTCGCCATGGCAAACGGCAAAGGCTTCCGTAAAACCATTTCGGTGAAAACCTTCCAGTGCCAGGGTTGTGGAGCCAATTTCATGCTGGCTCCCACCGACCTTTCCGCCATTTGCGCTTATTGTGGCTCGACACAAGTGATCGTCCAGGATGAAGCCCGTGAGCTGATAGAGCCGGATGCCGTCATACCTATGGCATTTGACCAAAAACAGGCCGCTGTATTCCTGGCACAATGGTTGGCTGGAAAACGGATTGTTCCGCAGCCCAGCGACAGGTCTCCGCGTGGTCTTTACCAACCGGTCTGGGCTTTCGCTCTGATCGGCAGCCTCCCCTGGAGCGGGCAAGTCATTCGTAATAAGCGTGAAATGCCCGTCTCTGGCGAATGTCCCTCCCAATTCAATGATGTCTGCATCCCTAGTTCTCCCAAATTGGGCGGACTATTCCTCGAACTCCTGCCCGAGTACAGTCTCGCAACCGCACCGGCCTATGACCCGCGCTTCCTGGCTGGCTGGCCTGCCCAGGTCTACGAGATGACAATGGCAGATGCCGCCCTGGAGGCCCGCCGAATCAGCGTCCAACGAATTTGCCGTGACATACACCTGGAGCATGGGCAGGTCATTGACCTGCATTACTCAACCTCAGGTATCTCGATCACTTCGTATCGTCTTATCCTTCTGCCGGTCTGGCTGATGGACTATTCGTTTGAGAATCAGACTCGACATGTGATCATCAACGGGCAAACTGGCACCGTCCTTGGTGAGATTCCCAAACGCGGCTTGAAAGGCCGTTTGGAAAGCCTGCTCGGTACTTAGACTGAAAAATCCAGCTCCCATGTCCTCCATCCTCACCATCATCCGTCAGCGACGCCACCGCCGTTACCAGGTCCAAACCAGCGCACAACAGCGTTCCCAAAGGTCGGTGCTCGGGTTTGGATTCATCCTCAGCATCGTGGTGGGAGCTATCGTTCTGGCTGCCACCCTAACGTATGCCTCACTAACCCGTGGCCTGCCCCCGCTCGAGCAGGTCAGTTTGCTGCTGAACCCGCAGGACGGCCAACTGCTACAGCCAACTAGAATATACGATCGCACCGGTCAGCACCTGATTGCCACGCTCGCCCCCAGTGACTCCGCTCGCATCTACATTACCTACGATCAATTCCCGCTAAGCCTGGTGTTGGCCACCCTGGCTGTTAGCCAGCCGGATTTCTGGACCTCTCCAGGCTATACCATTAAAGGCTGGCAGGACCCGTATTCTCACTCCACCTTGGCCCAGCGCCTGATCTTTGACCTGGTATTTTGGGACCAGCCGGCCTCCACCCTGCGCAGCCTCCATGAGCGCATGCTGGCAGCCCAGGTCACGGCTCGCTATGGATCTCAACAGGTGCTGGAATGGTACCTGAACAGTGCAGACTACGGCCACTATGCCTACGGGGCGGAGGCTGCTGCCCAATTGTATTTTGGCAAGTCTGTCACCCAGCTTGATCTTAGTGAAGCCGCGCTGCTGGCGGCAGTGAGCCAGGCACCCGCCCTTAATCCTATTGACGCAGCCCGTTCAGCGGAACAGCGCCGGGTGCAGACCCTGATGGTCATGCAGGCGTTGGGCACGCTGACCGAAGACCAGTCTTCCCAGGCGATATCAACTCCCCCCACAATTACCGGCGAAGTAGCCGGAGGACAGCAAGATTTCGCCCCGGCTTTTATCAATCTCGCTCTTTCCCAACTCGATGCCCGCTTTGGTGCTGGAAGGGTGGAACGCGGCGGGCTGGTTATCCTTACGAGCCTGGATTACGATCTGCAACTGCAGGCCGTCTGCGCGGCACAAAACCATCTTGCACGCCTGGCAGGAGACCCGGCAGAAATCCCCGCCCCCGACGGTTCGACCTGCGAAGCTGCCAGCTTGCTGCCAGCCCTCCTGCCGGGCGAATCGCTTCCGGGCGCCTCTGCCAGCGTGGTGATCCTAGATCCGCAAACCGGGCAGATCCTGGCGCTGGTCGGCGATACGACCCCCAGCGGGCAAGGCTCATCCCTGGCTTCCCACCCGTCTGGGACGGTCATTACCCCCTTCATCTATCTTACCGGATTCTCGCGTGGCCTCAACCCGGCCTCGCTTACCTGGGATATCCCTGCCGGCTTTGGGCTGCCCGGGGAGCTCTACCATGGCCCCGTCCGCCTGCGCATTGCCCTCGCCAATGACTACCTACCGCCCGCACAAAACATCCTGGCGCAGATGGGCGTCGAAAGCGTCCAAAATATTGCCGCCTCGTTCGGGCTGGATTTCCCATCCGGGCTGCTCACAGACGATTTCAACCTCTCCCCGGTTGCCCTGGCTGGGGCATACGCGGTCTTTGCGGATAACGGCACCCAGGCCGGGCAAAGCCTGGCGGGTACGGCGCTCCAGCCAGCCGCGGTGCTGCAGGTCAGCGGAGTGGACCACTCCATCTGGGCCGACTGGACGGCAGCGCAGAGTCAGCCTCTGCTCAGCCCACAGTTGGCCTACCTGATCAACCATGTCCTGAGCGACGAGACCGCTCGCTGGCCTTCGCTCGGACATCCCAACCCGCTCGAAATCGGCCGCCCTGCCGGAGCGAAACTTTCCTCCGCCCTGGACTCCTCCTCTGCCTGGACGGTGGGCTACACCCCCCAGCGCGTGACCGTGGTCAATTTGGCGGGACCAGCATCTAGTCCCGTTCCACCGCTCCTTTCCGCGGACCTGTGGCATGCCCTGATGCAGTACGCCGTGCGCGGTTTGCCCTCCGCCAGTTGGGAGGCCCCGTCCGGCATCCTCACCGTGAACGTCTGCGACCCGTCTGGCATGCTGCCAACCACGGCCTGTCAAAACGTTGTCAGCGAGGTGTTCCTGGATGGACGACAACCGGTACAGACCGACACCCTTTACCAGAGCTTCCAGATCAATATCGAGACCGGCCTGCTGGCCACCGTCTTCACTCCGCCGGAATTGGTGGAAACGCGCACCTACATGGTAGTGCCGCCGCAGGCACTCCAGTGGGCCGAGACCGCAGGGATAGACACACCTCCCACGGACTATGACACCCTCCAGACCCCGCCGGTCATCCCCGATGTGCACATCACCTCTCCCGGGATGTTCTCCGACAGGCGCGGCATAATTTCTATCCTGGGCAGCGCAGCCGGGACGAGTTTCATCTCATATCGTCTCGAATACGGCCAGGGGCTTTACCCTCAAGAATGGGTGCAGATTGGCACCGACAGCACCAGACCGGTGACGGAAGGATTGCTGGGAGGTTGGGATACAACCGGGCTGGATGGGCTGTATGCCCTGCGCCTGATGGTGATCCGCACCGACCAGCGCGTGGACCAGGCCGTGGTGCAGGTCACGCTCGATAACACTCCTCCGCAGGTGGCCGTCTCCTATCCGCAGGCTGGGCAGGAACTGAACCTCGCCCAGGAATCGCAGGTAGCGCTGCAGGCCCAGGTGAACGACCCCTTCCTGGCAAAGGTGGAATTTTACGTGGATGGCATCCTGGTGGGAGAATCTGACCTGGCGCCTTACGGAGTTTTCTGGCAGGCCAAGGTTAGTAGTCACTCTTTGCGCGTGGTGGCCACCGACCGGGCCGGGAATACGGCGGAGGCCAGTATTACCTTCACGGTGAAATAATGCCGGGGTGGAAGGATTGAATTTGTAATAAACTTTATAAGTAAAAATGGATATTATGAAGAAATTCTTAATAAATCATAGTTGGGCAGCATTTTGCGGCATTCGCGCCAGAAACTAGTAGAACAGCATGCCAGACAAAGTCATGCAAATTCAAGTCAGGGATCCGATGATCATTGCCCCGTGCGGTATTAATTGCAGCCTGTGCCGCGCTTACATCCGGGATCGCCTACCCTGCCCCGGTTGCCGGGGAGTTGACAGCCACAAATCGAACGCGTGCGTGGCATGTGTCATCAAGAACTGTGAAGAGCTCGCCGATGGCGGTCATCCCTTCTGCTATTCCTGCGCTAGTTATCCCTGCCCTGTTCTGCTTCATCTTGACAAACGCTATCGGACAAGATACGGAGTAAGCGTCATCACAAATCTGGAGCGCATTCAGGCTGACGGAGTAAGCTGTTTTGTTGCTGAAGAAGCAACCAGGTGGTCCTGCCCGGAATGCGGCTCTCGTCTTTGTATGCACAAGCCGCAGTGCGTCAATTGTGGCTACACTTGGCGAGTCCAATAGTTCTGACAGTCCTTTCGGGTGCTACTTGCCGCTAGACTCCGGCGTCAGCGGAGAGCGGTCCACCGCTGGAAATGGTGCGCTGCTGGTTAGGAATCTCATAGCCCCGATGCTGTTGAAATGCTCCCTCAGGTGAATGAACCTATTTATTGGGCGGTTATTGGTTAAACTCGCAATTAAAGTTAAATGAAATTTTCAAACAAAGTATATGTTCAAATCCATGGGAGATTCAAATGATTGCAAGAACCTGGCATGGCATAACCGAAGCAACTAAAGCTGACGAATATCTGGAATACTTAAACCAAACCGGAATTCCCGAATATCGGATGACAAAAGGAAATCTGGGCGTGTATGTGTTTCGCAGGATTGAGGGAAATAAGGCACATTTTCTATTGCTTACCCTCTGGGAATCCGAAGATGCAATAAAAAGGTTTGCAGGCTCAAATATGGAGAAAGCGAAGTATTATCCTGAAGATGAGCAATATCTTCTTGAGCTTGAGCCAAATGTTACTCACTATGAAGTGTTGGTTGTGCCGTAATAATTATCGATAAAAGAATACCAGAAGGGTTGATTCGAGTAATATGGCCGGCCCTGCCGACTTGCCCCTTGCATGGTAGTGAGCCAATCGTGCGTAGGCTCTTCCGGAAGATTATCGTATATATCGTCGTTTAACTATTATCCCAGGATTGTCCATGGTTACAGAATAGGAGTTGCTGATAAATGAGCCCATCATCAGATCAACGCGTCGCCGAGTTTTATGCCCAGACCTACGACGAGTCAGTCCCCGATTGGCCCGGCGAGGTGGAGTTCTATCGGGGTCTTGCTTCCGAAGTGAGGAGTAAGGGGGAAGGCTTGCTTGAGATCGCCTGTGGGACAGGACGAGTCGCCATCCGCCTGGCCCAGGAAGGAACTCACACCGTGGGACTCGATCTTGCGCCAAAAATGCTCGAAGTGGCAAGGGAGAAAAGTAAAGGAGTTGCCGGCATCAGCTGGGTACAGGTTGACATGTGTGCGTTCCATTTGGGAGAGGCGTTCGGTCTGGTCATCATCCCTGGTCATGCGTTCCAGAATCTCAACACACCGCAGGAGCAGGTTGCGTGCCTTGAGTGTATCTATCGCCATCTCAAACCCGGCGGTAAACTGGTAGTCCACCTAGACCATCAGAATGTCGAGAATGTTGGCTGGTTGGGAGGTCTGGTCGGAGAAAAGGGCGGCGTTTTTGAGCCCGCTGAGCAATTCCAGCATGCCCGCACCGGGCGTCAGATACGTACATTCCGCGCCTGGGCCTATGAGCCCGCCACACAGACTGCCATTTGCACCACCGCTTGGGAGGCGATTTCTAGTGATGGTCAGGTTGTCGATCGCTGGCAAACCGACCCTGTTCGGTTGCATTGCGTTTTCCGGTTCGAGATGGAACACTTGTTGGCACGCGTGGGTTTCTCCATCGATGAAGTATATGGAGACTTCTTTAAAAAACCGCTCGCTGACAGGAGTTCAAATATGATCTGGGTTGCGCACAGGCCTGAACAATCCGGTTAGTCTTTTAGGCAATTTAGCCGGTTTATGCTCGGGTTGCTGCTTGGCGCTGGCATCTTCACCCTAAGCGGACGCTTGGCAACACACCTCAAAAGAACTGGCCCTTATAACGATTGCGCGCCTTCCGACTTGCCCCTAGGGAGGGAGCCCATCCATCGGGTAGATCGGAACATTTCAGGATATCCCGAAAGGATAATATGAGAACTGATCAGACAACCCCCGCGAATATCGACGAATACATCGCAGGCTTCCCCTCAGGTGTTCAAGAAATCCTGGAAAAGATAAGGGTCACGATCAGAAAAGCAGCGCCAGCCGCGGAGGAGACCATCAAATATCAAATGCCCACATTTATATTAAAAGGTAACTTGGTATATTTTGCTGCTTTTAAGAATCATATCGGGTTTTATCCTCCGGT
>JBGOZL010000060.1:0-7794 GCA_041480185.1 Anaerolineae bacterium | reverse complement strand
CATCCCGGCGAAGGCCAGAAGGCCAAGCACGGCAACACCAGTGAGAACCTTGCGGATGGGTTTGGCATGTTTAAAGCCGTTGATGGTGATCAGCAAGCGCAGGCGGATGAGTTTCCAAACCGCGGGCAGGAAGCGACCGGAGGGAGGGGAGGCGAGTGTAGTCATTTCAAAATCTCGGCGATCTCGGCCTCCTCAGCGCCACCGGTGAGAGCGAGAAATATATCTTCCAGGCTGACTTCGCCAGCCTTGCCTAGGGAGCGCAATTCGTTCATGGTGCCCACCGCAACCAGGTGGCCCTTGTCGATGATGCCGATCCGGTCGCACATGCGCTCGGCAATCTCGAGGATGTGGGTAGACAGGAAGACGGCCGCGCCGCGGTCGGCCATCTGGCGCAGGATATCTTTAATCAAACGGGCTGACTTGGGGTCAAGACCGACGGTGGGTTCATCCAACACCAATACTTTGGGGTCGTGCATCAGGGCTGAAGCCAGGGAGGCTTTCTGCTGCATGCCGTGGCTGTAGGAGTCGACGGTATCGTCGGCTGCGGCGGTCAGGTCGAGGACGCGCAGCAGTTCATCTGTCCGCTGAGCCACCTGCCTTCGGTCGAGGTCGTACAGGTCCCCGACGAACCGGAGGAGTTCGCGCCCGGTCAGCTTGGCGTAAAGGTTGGGCGTGTCGGGGACATAGCCGCAGGAGGCCTTGGCGATCAGCGGCTGAGCCTGGACGTCGACCCCTGCGACAAGGACCGTGCCCGAAGAGGGTTGGAGCAGGCCAACGATCATTTTGATGGTGGTGGTCTTGCCGGCGCCATTCGGACCGAGGAATCCGAACACCTCCCCTCCCTGAACCTGCAGGCTCACATTGTCCACGGCCATTTTGTCGCCATAGCGTTTTACCAGATTGCGGGTTTCGATCAAGGCAAGGTCGGTCATATGGACTCCATATAAAGGGCGTTGAGGATTATGGGGATGCAAGGAAAATATAATATTTATAAAAGCCCCATATATTATACGTGCGAGAGGCCTTAAATATTCGGATGAAAATGGGAAAATTTTTCCCCCTCCCCCGTCCCCTCCCCCAAGGCGGGGGAAGATTCGGGCTCACGTGAGCCCGAAATAGCCGATGGCAGCTTGCCCCACGGGGGTGCTTCGCGAAAGCCGTCTTGGCTAAGAGATTCATGGGAAGTTGGTGGGCGGTGAACCTGCCAACCCCCCAACCTCGGAATTTCTAAAACCTGTGGTCTGAACCTAAATTATCTTGACTGGTTTTTGAAATTAGATTATTATCTAACATATTAGATAATAATCTAATATACACCCAAATATGACCACCATCCGCTGGATCTCAGGCACTGCTTACGATTTTTTCATCAGCCTGCTGGCGCTGCACAGCGCGGGCGAATTCGGCCTGCGCCCCAGCTGGACGGCGGGAGTTCGGCAACGGCTGGCGGTGCCCCAGCGGGAATTCCTGGAACAGGTCTATTCCTTTGCGTCTGTCCCGCTGGATTGGATCAGCAGCCTGCCAGGGCTGAAGGATGCCCAGCCCATCCTGCGACACGTAGAAAGCCTGGCACCGGGTGACAGGCTCCGTATCCTGACCCTGCCGTTTAATATTCCTGTAGAAGTCAGGCAAACCCTGGACCATATAGCCGCGCGCGGAGCGGTCAATACCAAAGAAAAAGAGCTGCTGGGCCGCGCCATCCTTATCCGAAATAAACATCTTAAAACCGCCGAATTGGAGCAATTATTCAAAGTCTGGATAAGCGTGGACAAATCCAGTGAACTGATCCTGACGAGCATGCAGGATTATTACCAGGCTTTTTTCGCAGATGAAGAGACCCGCATACGACCTGCATTAACAGCCGGGTTGGAAAACGCCCAGGAATTGTCGGAGCGGGTAAAGTTGCCTGCGCTCGTTGAAAAACTGTCACGCGGGGTCCGATTTGAAGATGTGGAATTAGCGCGAGAAATCATCCTGGTGCCTTCGTATTGGTCCACACCGTTCGTTTTCCCCACTACTCCATCAGAAGGCAGGATGCAGATCGTTTTCGGCTGTCGCCCAGATTTCCAGAGCATTGCGCCTGGGGCAGAGACACCCGATAAACTGATCAATGCGCTCAAGAGCCTGGGCGACCCGACCCGCCTGCGCATCCTGCGGTACCTGACCGGGGAACCCCTGACACCCACCGAGTTGTCACGCCTGCTGCGGCTGCGCCCACCTACGGTCCTACATCATCTGCAAGCGCTGCGCCTGGCAGAACTGGTGGCCATCCGTGTGAGCGAAAATGGAGAGAAGCGCTATACAGCCCGCTCGGAAACTCTGGATGTGATATTTGCATCGGTCAAAAATTTTATTATTAAACAGGATTGAATGGCAAACATTTTAGACACCTACTGGACAAGAATTAAACAGTTCTCCCCCAATGCCCGGCTCTACCTGGCAAGCGCCATCCTGACCGGAGCGGCGCTGGGTGTTTACTCATTGCTTTTTAACTTTTACGTGATCAGCCTGAACATGGATGTGAACATCGCTGGGCAACTGGCTTCCATGAACAGCACCACCGCTTTAGTGCTGGCAGTGCCCATGGGGTATCTCGCCGACGTTTTGGGCCGCAAAAAATCTTTAATCATCAGCGGAGCCACTGTCTCACTTGCAATTGCCGGGATGGTGGTCTGGCCAGTCAAGGGAATCCTCTTTGCCATGGCAGCCCTGATGGGGGCTGCACAAAGCCTTTCGGCAGTGACCATGTCACCGTTCCTGTTGGAAAACAGCGGCGAACAGGAGCGCACGTACCTGTTTAGCCTGGGATCCGGAGCGCAGATGACAGCCTCCTTTGTGGGCAATTCGATCGGCGGCAGCCTGCCCACCTGGCTCGGCACTCGACAGGGCATTTCGCCGACCAGCAGCGCAGCCTACGCGGGGGCACTGGCGCTTGTGGCGGCGGTCTCGACCCTCGGATTGATCCCGTATTTCTTTATGAAAATGCGGCACCTGGAAAAATCGGAACGGGCTCGCTTTTCACCCTTCGCCTATGCCGCCAAAAAACCGGCCATGCTTGGGAAATTGATCCTTCCAATCCTGGTGACGTCCTTCGGAGCCGGACTGCTCATGCCGTTCATGAATATTTTCTTCCGCGTGGCATATCACCAGCCTGACCCGGTGATTGGAAACCTGCTGGCATGGGGGGCACTGGCAATGGGCGTGGGATTGTTAATCGCCCCGGTGTTGGCTGACCGTATCGGGAAGGTCCCGGTAGTGGTAATCACCCAGGGGCTTTCGATCCCCTTCCTGGCGCTGCTGGGCTTTGCACCGTGGTTCTGGCTGAGCGGTTTTGCATATTACATCCGGATTGCCCTGATGAACATGAGCAGCCCGGTCTACCAAACCTTCGTGATGGAACATACCGAGCCGGAAGCCCGGGCGACGGTTGCCAGCCTGGTGAATATGGCGAACAACTTCGGACGGGCGTTCAGCCCGTCGGTCAGCGGCTGGATGCAGGTCAATTATGGATTCGGACCGGTGTACTCAGGTGTTTTGGTCCTCTACACGATATCCGTTTATCTTTACTGGAGATTCTTCTGGCGCAAAAAAACCGGAGCAGTGCCGATTGCGGCCCCCGCCGATTGAGAAAGGAGGTCCCACGGCTCATCCCTGAACTAACAGGACGGCATCCCGAGTGCTGTCCTGTTGGTGCTTTTATGGAGACGAGATGATAAAATGAAACATCCAAGAACCAGCGATTTCTTATGCCATACCTGATTGACGGTCATAACCTGATCCCCAAATTGGGCTTGCGCTTGGACTCGATCGACGATGAACTGGACTTGCTGGTGCGTTTGCAGGAATTTTGCCGATTGCGTCGGGCTCAGGTGGAAGTCTATTTTGACGGCGCTCCACCGGGACAGGTCTCCACGCGCAAGGCAGGCATGGTAACTGCACACTTTGTCCGCCAAGGATCCAGCGCAGATGCCGCCATCGAAGCCCGGCTGATCCGCCTCAAACGAACCGCTAAAAACTGGACTATAGTCAGTTCGGATAGCCGGGTCCAACGCGCGGCGAGAACTGCCCAAGCAAAGGCAACGTCTTCGGAAGAGTTAGCCCAGGAGATGGCCAAGGCACAGGCGAGGCGGCTGACGAAATCCGAGGGTGAATCGGGACTGAGTCCCGACGAGGTGGAGGAGTGGCTGAATTTTTTCGAGAAGCGGGGGAGATAAAACCGGACTCTTCTAATCTTTTTTTAATGCAATTAAGATAAATTAGGTGTAATATATCTACAAGATACCTGTTCTCCTTTTACTGGTAATTCAGGTATCTTACCATCGACGATCAACATGTCCCCCCCATGCTGATCAGGTTCGGTGGTGTCCCCTCCCCCTTAGATCACCAGGCGTCCTGCCTGGTGATCGCTTTAATTCACTGATACGGGGAACTTTGTGGTTTAATTGAAAAATGGAAACGCGGGTAAAAAGATTCCTTGTGCATGGCTGGATCGGATTGGGCCTGGTGGCCATCTTCTGGACACTTAACTGGTCCCTGACCGGCCTGCGCACGCAATGGGTGTTTTTCCCCTTGTGGGTGGGCTATTGCCTGACAGTAGACGCCCTGGTCGTTTGGCGCACAGGCACATCGCTGTTTACCAGAAACCGGAAAAAATTTGTAGGATTGTTCATAGCTTCTGCGCCGGTGTGGTGGTTGTTCGAATTTGTCAACTGGCGCCTGCAGAACTGGCACTATAATGGCGCCGAAGCATTCTCCACCCTCCAATTCTGGTTCTGGGCGACCATTAATTTCACCACCGTGATCCCTGCGGTTTTTGGCAGTGCAGAATTGATGCGCAGTTTTCTCCCGGAGAAGTTGAGGGGTCCGATTATTAGTCCAACGAGAGCCATCACAGTTGGTTTTTTCGCAACCGGGTGGGTGATGCTCGTGCTGATGATCGTCTGGCCCGGTATATTCTTCCCGTTCATCTGGTTCTCTCTTTATTTCCTGCTCGAGCCGATTAACATCTGGCTGGGTCACCGCACACTGGTGGAATGGACAAAAATTGGCAATTGGCAGCCGGTCATTTCGCTTTGGCTGGGCGTGCTCCTGACCGCTTTCTTCTGGGAGATGTGGAATTATCTTTCTTACCCGAAATGGGTTTACCACGTGCCCTGGGGAAACTGGTTCCATATTTTTGAAATGCCCCTGCTTGGTTATGGTGGCTACCTGCCTTTTGCACTTGAACTTTTTGCCCTATACCACCTGCTGACAGGCCTGTGGGGCGGCAAAAAAACCGACTACGTGGTTAAACTCCCCGAGGGATGATGTATGACCATTTAAGCGCCCATCATTTGGAACAAACCGACATGGCTGTGATCGGTGTCTCGGGAGGACCGGACAGTTTGTGCATGCTCGACCTGGCGCGGCAGATTCCCACTCTTAAAATCATCGTGGCGCATTTTAACCATCAACTGCGCCCCGAAGCAAACCACGAAGCTGAGTTTGTGGGTCGAGTGGCTGAACAGATGAACTTGCCTTTTGTGAGCGAAGCTGCGGATGTGCGCGGATATGCCGAAGAGCAAAAACTCTCGCTGGAAGAAGCTGCACGCATGCTGAGGTATCGATTCCTATTCGCGCAAGCCCGCACAAACGTCGCAGGCGCAGTGGCAGTCGGTCACAACGCGGACGACCAGGTCGAGACAGTGCTGATGCATTTCCTGCGTGGTGCGGGATTGTCTGGATTAAAGGGGATGGCGGGGCGTACAATCCTGACCGAGTTCGACCCGGAAATCCCGCTGGTGCGTCCAATCCTGCACCTGTGGAGAAGCGAGACGGAGGCGTATTGCCGCGAACATGGACTGCAACCCGTTTATGACCCATCCAACAACGACGAAACCTACTTCCGCAACCGGCTGCGCCACAGCCTGATCCCCGAACTTGAGAAGTACAACCCGCGCTTCAAAAACACGCTGCTGCGTACAGCCGAGGCACTGACGGGGGATTATGAAGTCGTAACTGAGGCGGTTGACTCTTCCTGGCAAAAGGTTGTCTTGAAGGAAGAAATTGACCATATCATCTTCCTGGCTTCCGCCATGGAAGAGCTTCCAAGCGGACTCAGGCGCAACATCTTCCGCAGAGCAATGGAAAGTTTGCGTCCAAGCATGCGTAACCTGGATTTCGATACCCTGGAAAGGGCTGCGACCTTCGTCGACACAAAAGCAAAAATTCTCCCGCGCGATCAGGTCCAGCGACAGGTGGACTTGACCGGAGGGTTTACCCTGTACCGGGAGGGAGATGCTATCTATCTCACACCCCTGGAGGCAGACCTGCCATCGGCTCAATGGCCGTTGATCGAAGGGGAACACGAGCTGCCAGTCAATGGGCAACTGCGACTTAATAAGAATTTCATCATGTCAGCGGAGGAAGTAGAAGTCGAAGCTGCCAGGTCGGTCGCATATGAAAATGGAGATCCCTTTTCGGCCTGGGTTGACTCGGATAAAACGGGAGACAGATTCACGGTCCGCGCCAGGCGGGCAGGGGATGTTTTCTCGCCGCTCGGCATGAACAGGCAGACTGTCAAGCTGCGGGAATTTTTTATCAACGTAAAAATTCCGAGGCGGGCACGTGCCGGATGGCCGCTGGTATGTGCAGAAGGACAAATTGTGTGGGTGCCGGGGTTCCGGCTGGGACACCCGTTCCGTGTCACAGAAAAAACGAAACGGGTAGTGAAATTAACCCTTCGGCCCAAATAGGGCGAAAAGAAGGTGACGATCCAGAGCATCATCACCAATAAATGCATCAATTATCAGGGGATTGCAGTGTCCGCTTTCGCCTTCGCCGTGCTTCGATCAGGCTTCCTCCTGATGACAAAAGATATCGATTATTCAGTTTTTCCCGCCAATTGACGCAGCTTTAAATTTATCTCCCGCCACTGGATCTTCGAGATGCCCAGTTTCTGGCGGATCTTCTCCGGGTCGACATTATTAAGGTAATCCTGCAAGGCGCAGGTCCAACGGCACATGTCAAAGGACAGGTGTTTTCGCAAACCAGCTGCTTCGCCAATATCTTCGAGCAGGTACTCGAGGCGTCGCGGCGACCAGGGGAGCAGCCGGTCAACCGGGTTGTACTGGACCAGGTACTCTTCGTAAGCAGGAATCCAGTCTTCGGGCAGGGTCAGCTTGCGTTCCTTGTATCTATTGGACGGGCTGGCATAACGTATAAAAACATAAGGCTCACCGGGGGTCAGCAGGTCAATGTGGTTGAGATGGATGCCCAGACATTCGGATTTCTTAATGCCGGTGGCGAGCAGCAGTGCCAGAAGGGTATATGAGCGGGCATCGGGACGGGATGCCCGGCGGGAGCGATCGGCAGCCAGCAGAACGGCTTCAACCTCCGCCTCGGTGAGAACTTCGGGAAGAGGGCTAAGAACAGAATGCTGGACAACCTTCTCGGCCGGATCCACGAGGATTGCGCCGCCTCGTTGGAGCCAGCGAAAAAAGGACTTAAGGGCAGTAACTCGCCTGGCAAGGCTTTTGGGAGAGCAAGGCACCCCGCGATCATGTTCCAACCAATGCAGGTAATCATTCAGGTCATTGGTGGTAACATCTCCCACGGTCCGGTCAGGAGGCAGGACCTGTGTCAGCAGGCGGACATCGGACAGGAACGCTTTGACCGTGTTGGGAGAACGACCCTGGTCGTTGAGATAATACTCCCAGGCATTGATGGCAGGGATGAGGCTGGTCTGGAGCGACAGATGAGCCATGGAGGATTCGGACATAAGAATCTCCTTCCTTGAAGACAGAAACAACGATT
>JBGOZL010000059.1:0-7800 GCA_041480185.1 Anaerolineae bacterium | reverse complement strand
TTCCAGAAAAAAGAGACAAATCGGCGTACGTTCCTGGGAATGTATACTACCATCGGGCTACTCGTTACCTTGGTTCTCAGCCTTGTTTTTGGACGCCCCGCGGATATCACCCTTGTTTTTGGCGGGATGCTGCGCTTTGACTGGATGGGTTTCCTTTTCAAGATGTTTTTTGTCTTTGCAGCCGGCGTGACCGCACTTTTCTTCATGGACGAAGAGCGGTTAAACCAGCGTGCTGAGTCTTACCTTCTTCTCCTGGCGGCGACCCTTGGGATGTGCCTGATGGCTTCTTCAGCAGACCTGGTAATGCTGTACCTAGCCATTGAAACCACCTCCATCCCGCTCTATATCCTGGCTGGTTTCCTCACCAGTGACGACAAATCCACTGAGTCTGGTTTCAAATATATGCTCTTCGGAGCATTAACTTCTGCTGTTCTTTTATATGGTTTCAGCCTGATCTACGGTTTTGCCGGAACTACCAGCATTTATGCCCTTGGAATCCACTTCCGGAGCTTTGATCTAATGGCAGTTGGGATCACCTTTCTGGTGCTTGCCGGTCTGGCTTTCAAGGTTTCCCTATTCCCATTTCATTTTTGGGCACCAGACGTGTATGAAGGTGCACCGACTCCCGTCGCCGGATTCCTTTCAACTGCATCCAAGACTGCTGGCTTTGCTGTCATAATCCGCTTGCTTACAACCGCTTTCCCGATTGTCTCGGCACACTGGAGCTTTATCCTTGCGGTCCTGGCTACGTTGACAATGACTGTAGGCAACTTGATTGCGCTGGCGCAAAAGAATGTTAAACGCCTCATGGCATATTCATCCATCGCGCACGCCGGGTACGCCATGATTGGCGTGGTGGCATTCTCCCAGTTTGGAATAGCCAGCGCGGTCTTTTACCTGATCGCCTATATCCTTACGAACCTGCTGGCCTTTGGGATTGTTGGAATAGTTGGGCAGGTGACCGGCTCAAATGATATGACCGCATATAATGGCCTCGGGCGGCGCAATGCCACTCTTTCGCTTGCGGCTCTGGTGGCATTTCTTTCCCTGGCAGGGATGCCGCCATTTGGTGGATTTGTAGGAAAGTTTTTCGTTTTTGCAGCAGCCATTCAAAGCGGCTGGGTCTGGCTGGCGGTGGTAGGTATACTAAATTCGATAGTAGGGTTGTACTACTATTTAATAATCTTAAAATACATTTACTTGTACCGATTAGTAGACCAGGATGAGGACAGACACCCGGTCCCGATATCTCGTTCCGTAACAATTGCTCTGGTTGTCCTTGTTATTGGCGTCTTGTTACTTGGCACTCTTTTTGGACCATGGTTTGGCTTTGCCAGCCATGCCGCACTTAATATGTTCTAGACGTTATGAAAAAGCTCGTGATATAATTCCGCCGCCATGAACCAGCCTAAGGGTAAAGGTCAGGATGAATTCAAGACCGCGGTGACCATGACCGTGCTTTGGGTTGCTGGGCTGACCCTTGTGATTATCTTCGCGGCGCTTTTGGCCGGATTGTGGCTGGATAAAATCCTGAATAGCAGACCTTGGTTAACAATTATTTTTATCCTTATCAGCATACCGGTGACGCTGTTCCTGAGAATACGAGTAGTGAGATCGGCAACTGCCCGGATTCAACCGGATATTAGAAAAGAAGTCACCGAGGAGGAACCACATCGTGGAGATAACAGTTAAAAACAACGCGCCTAAGAAAAAATGGTGGCGATGGGGAGTTAACCGTTGGATTGTACTTGCACTGATTATCCTGGGATTCATCGGAACAAAGTATTTTGCACCGGTGCGGCCATTTGTGCAATTACCTGCTGAGCACTGGATAAATCGTCCGCTTTTCACCCTGCCTGTCATTGGCGCATTTTATTTTACTAATACACTGCTTGCATTGTTGATAGTGGACGTCCTCGTCATTCTATTAGCGTTTTTCTTCAACAAGGCTGTAAAAAAAGGAAGCCTGGTTTTAAAGGGCATTCCTGGCGCAGTGGAGGCTTTACTCGAATATCTTTATAACATGACCGAAGGAACAGCTGGAAAATGGGCGAAGACGATCTTTCCATGGTTTGCTTCGATTACCCTTCTGGTCCTGCTTGCGAACTGGATGGAATTAATCCCCGGGGTTGATAGTATTGGCATGATCGAGAAAGCAGAAGGCTCTGGATATTCTGTTCAGACCGTCGCCGGTATTCCCACCATTTCGAATCCACCCGTTGCCGAGGGGGGATTTTCACTTGTCCCCTTTGTTCGTGTGGTCTCAACTGATTTGAACTTCACGGTGGCCCTGGCGATAATTGCCGTGATTGCCGTGCAGGTGGTCGGCATACGTGCCCAGGGAATCGGGTACTTCACCAAATTCTGGAATGTAAAAACATTCTTTAAAAAACCAATATTTGGTGTCATCGACTGGGGTGTAGGTCTTCTGGAACTGGTCTCCGAATTCTCGAAAGTGCTATCGTTTGCCTTCCGTCTTTTCGGGAATATCTTTGCTGGATCTGTATTGTTATTCGTCATGGGATCGCTGCTGGGGGCGATCGCCATCTTTCCCTCGATATTTTACATGCTTGAATTCCTGGTAGGGGCAATCCAAGCGATCGTATTCGGCTTGCTCACGATGACCTTTATGGCTCAGGCCACCCAGGGACATGGCGAGCACGAAGAAGCTCATGCATAAATTCGGGCAGGAAATCGCCCGCGTATCCGTATTCTAGCGGCGGAACTTTCGCCCGAATCCTTTTTTGGAGGCTACTCTAATGACTGGTGATATTATCATTGCGGCAAAATTGATCGGTGCAGGATTGGCCATGATCGGTGCAATTGGCGCCGGGGCAGGCATCGGAATTGTGACCAGCGGTGCCGTGCAGGCGATGGGGCGCAACCCTGATGCGACTGGTACCATCCAGACCAACATGATTCTCGGCATTGCATTTGCGGAAGCCGTGGCAATTTATTGCCTGGTTGTTGCGCTTCTCATCCTCTTCGTAGTTGGCTAATTTAGTAAATTGCGGAAAATTAATTAAGGAGGCCTCCCTTGGCACAATTGGGTTTAAACCTGGGTTATTTGATAGTACAGATCATATGTTTTTTCATAATTTTTGTGACCGTACGGGCGTGGATTGTAAAACCTCTTCTGGGAATGTTGGATAAACGACGCTTGAAACTCGAGCAGGGGATCGAAGATGCCCGGGTTGCAGGTGAAGCAAGGGCAAACGCCGAAGAAGATGCTGCAAAAATAATAAATGAAGCGCAATCCAAAGCAACCCGAATTGTAAATGAAGCTACTGAACGAGCCGATACCGCCATGGAGAATGTGAAAGCTGAGGCTGAAAAAGAGATTGCCAAAGAGCGCGAAGCGGTGATGGTGGAAGTCAAACAGGAGCGCAATAGAATCCTGGCTGACCTGCGCGGGCAGGTGGCTGCTCTATCAATCGCTGCGGCCCAACGCCTCATCGGCGAGGAAATGGATTCCAAGCGGCAGCATGCCCTGCTGGACGAGTTTTTCTCGGGTGTAAAGTCGGGCAAGGTTGTCATCCTGGAAGGTGCGGAATTATCTGGTGACCTTGCTGAAGTGACCTCCGCTCTCCCGTTGAGTAAAGAAGAGCAGGAAGCCGTCAAAGCGAATGTGCTTGACAAAATGGGCGCAAAAACGAATATCGAGTTTCACGTAGACCCGCAAATCCTTGGCGGGTTGATTGTTCGTGTAGGAGATAAAGTTCTTGACGGTTCTGTATCAGGTCAACTGGAAGGACTGCGCAAGTGGTTAAAATAGAATTTTCCAAGAATAATGGAGGGTTTTGGCGTAAAATAGTCGTCAGAACCCTCTTTTTCTTTAACCACGCGATTATTACTTACTGATCTCCAGCCCTGACATTGTTGCCAGGGTAAATAAATATAAATCTGATGAACCCTGATAAAAACCATTCAACGACTCTTGAATCCCTTTTTGACCAATTTCCACTCAAAGTGTTGGCGGGCAAGCCGGGGGATACCCTAGTCACGGGCGTGGAAATCGATAGCCGTCACGTCCAGCCCGGGAATCTATTTGTCGCCATGAAAGGCAGTTCGGCAGATGGGCACGATTTCATCCCTGACGCCATCCAGCGCGGCGGGTCGGCCGTTGTCGGTGAGAGAGTTCTAAACAACTTATCGGTTCCATACATTCAGGTTGAAAATTCACGCCAGGGTCTGCCATGGCTGGCTGCAGCTTTCCACGGCAACCCGGGACGCAAGTTGACCGTAATTGGTGTCACCGGAACGGATGGCAAGACAACAACCTGCAATCTGATCTATCAAATATTGTTGGCTGCTGGATTCAAAGCTGGGTTAATCTCTACTGTCAATGCTGTCATTGGCGATGAGGTACTTGACACCGGCTTTCATGTCACGACACCTGACGCACAAGATCTGCAAAATTATCTTGCACGCATGGTGGCTGCTGGTCTGACCCATGTGGTGATCGAAACCACCTCCCACGGCTGGGCGCAATACCGGGTGGACGCTTGTGAATTTGACATTGGGGTTGTCACCAATATCACCCACGAACATCTTGACCAGCACGGCTCATATGAGAACTATCGGGCTGCAAAAACCCGCTTGTTTTTATCTTTGGAAAAAACATTACCCAAGCCGCAGGGAAATGCTCGGCTGGCAGTTCTTAACCGTGATGATTCATCATTCGATTACCTTTCCTCCATCTCCTCGAAACCCACAGTCTCTTACGGCATAGATCTTGCGGCAGACATACATGCTTACTCTGTGGAATACTCCCCACAGGGTATTCACTTTGATGCAATTGGTCGGGGCATCGATTCTGACCGATACGGTCCTTTCCGTGTGCAAGTAGCCAGCCCTTTGGTGGGGATATTCAATGTTTCAAACTGCCTTGCTGCCCTGGCATCTGCCGTATATGGTCTGGGGATTGCCCCTGTTATCGCTGTTCGCGGCATTAGGGCTATGCCTGGTGTCCCCGGGCGTATGGAACGGATTGACCTTGGTCAGCCATTTTCTGCCATCGTGGATTTTGCTCATACACCGAATGCATTACGGGTAACCATTGAGACGGTCAGAAATATGACTGAAAAACGCGTGATTGTCATCTTTGGATCAGCGGGATTACGTGACCGGGAAAAACGACATATGATGGCCGAGGTTGCAACAGAATTAGCCGACATCAGCATCCTGACTGCTGAAGACCCGCGCACCGAGTCGCTGGATAAGATTCTCGAAGAGATGGCTACCGGTGCACGCGCCAGGGGTGGTGAGGAGGAAAAAACCTTTTGGCGCATCCCCGACCGGGGTAAAGCAATCCGGTTTGGAATCCGAATGGCTGCTCCCGGCGACGTAGTCATGGTATGTGGGAAAGGTCATGAGCAATCTATGTGCTTTGGGACGACTGAATACCCCTGGGATGACCGGATTGCCTTGAGAGCAGCGCTGTCCGAACTGATAAGTATAACTGGACCAGAGATGCCATTTCTGCCAACCAAGGAAGCGATATGATGCCTCACGAATTATGGGACACCCCAATTACCTTGGAAGGCAAGGTTATCCATCTGGAACCATTAAGTAAAGCCCATATTCCTGCACTTGCAGCTGCCGGGAAGGATGAATCCATCTGGAAATATATGGTTTATGGAAATTTATCATCCTTGGACAGTATGGGGAAATGGGTTGATGACCTCTTACGCTCCCAGGCTTCCGGAACGGACCTACCATTTACCGTCGTTCACAAGAAATCTGGAATCATCATCGGGGCGACGCGTTTTCTGGAAATGCGACCCCTCCACCGTTCTTTGGAAATTGGCGGGACTTGGTATACCCCGGAGTATCAAGGCACTTCTGTAAATCCAGAATGCAAATACTTGATGCTGAAGTATGCATTTGAACAGATGAAGTGCATCCGCGTTCAGTTTAAGGCGGATCTCCGCAATGATCATTCAATCCATGCCATCGAGCGCGTGGGCGCAATTCGCGAAGGAGTGCTCCGCAACCATATGGTTTTAGCAAATGGAACAATAAGAGATTCAGTTATTTTCAGTATTTTGGATAGGGAATGGCCGGATGTAAAAATTCGGCTGCAAGAAAGGCTTATAAGTTAATTTTGCTGGATATGATTTCTGCGGGGTAATAATATTATGCAGGTGGCATCTTCAGATTATGGGTCGAGAAAATGAACAGGCCGGTGGCACTGAACAGGCCAATGATCAGCCCTCCGATCCAAATCGAACGCGGGTTGATATTATCATTCAAAAATCCGCCGATCAATGGTGCAGCGCCTCGGGCGATGCCCCAGGCGAACCAGTAAACGCTCATGTATCGGCCGCGCATATCAGACGGAGCCAGGTCAGCGATAAATTTACTGACCGTTGGGATCATTGTAAGTTCTCCAAAGGTCATCAGGACCATGCTGGCCCAGAACCCCCAGAAACTGTTCATTAAAGCAGCACTGCCCACACCGACCGCATAAATCAGCATCCCCACTCCTATTACTGGTAAGGGACGGAATCGGCGCGAAATCTGGGTCACCGAGAATTGAACGAACACGCACATCAGGGCGTTGGTTGTTGGCAGCCAGCCGAAAAGACTTTCGGGAAGTCCAAAATTTTGTTTTGTGTAAACAGATAGCAACGTCCATAGCATAGAGGGGGCTACCATGCCCATACCAACCAGTAGTGCGAACACAACGTACGGTCGATCCCGGAACACCTGGCCATAGCCCCCCAGGTTATCAGTCCGAGGCGCCTTTTCAGACATATAAGCCTTTATCAGTGTTTCCCGTGCGCGGAAAATAAGTAAGAGACTGTACGTGATCATACCAATCGCGGCCCCCAGAAAAGCGTAGGTGTACGACTTGGCTGCCACAAAACCACCTATCGCGGGACCGATTGCGATTCCAGCGTTGTTGATTATCCGGATGATAGCGTAGGCGTTCGTGCGTTTTTCAGGAACGATCATATCTGCCAACATGGCGTCCGAACCCACTTGATATAGAGGATTTGAAGCGCCCATAAAAATCATTAAGATGGCAAATTCCAGATATGTATGTGCCTGACTCATGAAGAGATAGCCGATGCCATTTACGGCAAGGCTAACTATCATAACCAATTTACGCCCCAGCTTGTCAGATACTGCTCCAGCTACGAAGGAAGAGAAAAGCCCCATGACTGCGTTAATCGTAATCAGGGTGGAGACGGTGCTTAAAGATAATTGCAGTTTTTCGCTGACATAGATCATCAGGAACGGCCAGATCATGGATGATCCTACCGAACTGATGAACAGCCCGATACCCATCAGCCAGAACTGAAATGGATATTCAGCAATCGTGGTGCGAAGGCGATCAATCATCTGAAAAAGAATAGGGGCGACACATTCGTGTCGCCCCTATGGGGGATTATCGCCGGGGGCCGCGTCGGTCATCGGGGTGCCCACCGGGTCGGCGGTCACCTCCAGGGCGACTGCCACTGGGACGGCCACCTCCCGGTCGTCCTCCACCGCTTTTACGTGAATCCCGCTCCTGCGCTTCCTCAATTGTCCAACCTTCCAGGACAGCCTGCCGGGATAAGCGGATTTTACCCATCGGATCTATACCGGTCACCATGACGGAAATTTCATCACCCATTTTAACCACATCTTCAACCTTCTCAACCCGCTCGCTATCCAGTTGTGAGATATGCACCATTCCGTCTGTGCCGGGGAGAATCTCCACAAAAGCACCGAAGTCAGCGATCCGGACAACCTTGCCCGTGTATATGTGACCTAATTGTGGTGTCTCTGTGATTGCCTCAATTCGCTGGC
>JBGOZL010000058.1:0-7811 GCA_041480185.1 Anaerolineae bacterium | reverse complement strand
CCACTAAAGACAATAAACCCCTTTTTCACCTGTTGGGCAAAGGAGCAAAGATCCCCACAATAGTGGGGACAGACAGCGGACAGTGGAACTGTTCCTCGCGCGCAAGCGCGATTTACCAGAAATGGCGCGAAAATGGGGATGAATCTTCGGCGACTCACGTCGCCGAAGCAGCCGATGGCGACTTGAAGCCGCCTCGGCTAGTCGCCAGTCAAGCCGGAATACACAAAGCATGTCTTACGAGGAGAATACGAGATGTCCTATAACAACAAACTCTTATGGCTAAAAAGGATTCTAGCCGTCAAAGTGGTCCTTACCTTTCTCTTATGGGGGTTGCCATTGCTCTTATTACCAATACCGCTATTACATCGTTTTGGCGTACCAATGCCTGATTACCCTATTTATCCAAGACTCCTGGGAGCCGTAATCTTGTCGCTCGGGGTCGCATACTGGTATGCCTTCAAAGATCCCGTCCACAATATTGCGATACTGAAAGCAGGGATCGTTGACAACGGATTGTCTACCCTGGTAACTCTGATCTTCATTGTTTTCTACGATCTCAGGAGCATTTCCTTTTTAATTTCCCCACCGCTGACGCTCTTCTTCTTCATCGCATTCATCCTGCTGATGCCAAAGACAGAAGCCACCTAATCCCGCCTCCAGCGGACAGCGGCTACACCGCGCGCGCGTCGTTCCTGCGTTTATATATCATGCAAAATTGTATGTGTGTATATATTCTTATTGAATCTCAGTTGAGGTGCTTCTGATAGAGAATGATGTCGGAGTAGTGGTATTTTGTTAGTCCTCATTATTTCTGAGCCCGTGCACTGGCCAGTGCTCTGATCTCGACCGAAAAAAGGAGGCTTCAATGATTTCGACCCAATTGTTACGATACTACCCTCATTTTACAGGCCTTAGCGAAGACCAGCTGGTACAAATCGCGAATATCAGTGATAACAGGCAGTTTATAGCTGGAGATGAGCTGTTCGTCGAAGGGGCTTCTGCAACACACTTCTGCCTCATCATATCTGGCGAGGTCAACATCGTCTACAGGCTCGGTGACAACCGAATTGTAGTTGCTGATACGCTGATCAAGGGTGATGCTTTCGGCTGGTCGGCGCTTGTAGAGCCTCACCAAATGACAGCAAGTTGCGTCGCGAACACCAATGGTGAATACATTGCGATCGAAGCGGAGGGCTTGCGTCATATATGTGATGCGAATCCGGAATTTGGCTACCGTGTAGCTTTGGGGCTGGCCACGCTCCTCAGAGATAGGCTGAGTGCGCTGAGGGTTCAGATAGCAGCAACACGTTGAACTGGCGGAAAGCATTCTCTTGTGCTGCATCCAGGGTGTTTGAGGCATCAGCAAGCACGCTTGGAACATGATCCCCCTCCCAACCGCTGAAGAAGCAATCGCGTAGCAGCCTAACCACTCGCTGGAGCGGACGTGGGGCATTCCCGCCGTGTTGCCTCTTTAGGTCAGTCGTCCGGTCAGGAATGACCTTTACGGGCACGGCCCGCCGCTATCGATTCCGGTCTCGGTAATATCCTGTCTCCCATCACGGCAGTAATTGCCGACAAACTTGATGTCTCGAGGGTAATGAGTGGAGATCACGTGTTCGTACCAGGAGATATTTCCATTCACTTCCCCGGTATGCAGGCAGGTTCCCGCCGAGGCGGTATTGTTGCAATCCTGCCAGTCGGGATCCCACTCACAGAGATCGACGCTGGGGAACCAGTCAAGCGGATTGGAGGAGCCGCTTTCACATGCAGGCCAGGAGGCGTGGTTCCAGTTAACCCAGTCCGGGCCAGCCGCCTGGTACAAGTCAGGGACGGCGTTGACATTGCTAAGCGCCCAGTCCAAATTGTGCATCCATTCATGGATGAGGGGTTCATAAACCGTCTCTCCGGCAATGAGTACCGAGTTGCAGGCTTCATGGTTGTATTGTATGTAGGCATAGTTCGCCCCGTGGATGCTCATTTCACCGTAAGAACCTCCGCACCAGTAAGCTAGTTGCAATCCCTGTGCACGATCATATACCCCGCTCACCACGTAGACGAAATCCGTGTCGGTAGTGACATAATTATTGAGCAGTTCATCATCGATCTCGAATGGGCCGATGACAAAGTCTGGTGCTGTAAATCCAGTGTATACATCCGGTAGCACGATGTATTCCATCTGCAGGTCCAAGGCACCCCTGCTCCATTCGTAGACCTGATTTCGCACCAGTTCCATATTGGCCTTGATATCTTCAATTTCCTTATCGGTCAGTGTGATATCAAGGCATATTTTGTACTGAAAACCGGCGTATTGAGGATCGTTAATCTTCTCCGGCGGTATGCCGGATTGCGGGGCAGGCGGGTTAAAATCTTCCCGGATGCAGGAACAGTCGCCGCATTTCGTCCCCGCGCAGACATTCCCGCTGGCGAATTCGTTTCCCACCAGGCAGGTGGTTAATGGAGTCAGGATAAAGACTTGGAAATGCGGTTTGGAATGGAAGATGGGGGAAATCGTGCCGGGGATTTCAGTGGGCGTTAGTGGTGTTGTGAGGCTGCATGCTGACAGCAGGAAGATGGGGAGAATAGCCGACAGGATGCGGGACATGGGATCTCCTGTGAAATATTGTATCCCTATTATAGTCACAGATGTTCGTCACTGGCGCATATCATCCCGGTATTTTCAGGATCTCCTATAAGAACGCCAGCGGAGTGCGCCAGGCCGCACCCCGCTACGATTTGCCAAGCAAATCGGGCAGAGGCACAGCATGGCTTGTTTGTTCGATTTGCCAAGCAAATCGTCCGTCACTTCATTCGTCGCCCGGGAACTGGGCCTGGATGTCACGGGTTTCTATGTGCGGGCCAATGCAGCCGCACCCGGCGTCACGCCACAAATGCACTGGCACGTAATGGGTCCGGGAACACCTTGAGGCGAACGACTCTTCCAACAACGGACCTCCCCCTTAAGAACAGGGGGAGGTGCTTGCGGCCGTCCCTTGCCTGCCTTTGTGCTGCTGGGTTTCGCCAGTCTACCCCTTATTCTGTTTGGGGTTGTGGACTTGCTGGGAGCCATCTGGACCGGCCTGGCATTACGATCCTCGAAAATCACCCAACCAAAAAATAGGTAATGTTCTCTAGTAAAAGTGATAGGCATGGAGGGATTAATGAATAGCAATATGGCTTTCCCCGATTAGGCAATTCTGCCTATATGCATGACCCGGATAGCAGGATAGAATTTTGTTTACAGATCTATCCTTACCGGAGACACTTTATGGGTAAAAAAGAGCATGAACTGAGAAGATCGGCAAAACGACGCCGTCGTAATCGACGTATTTTTCTCTTTCTCGCACTTGGTGGTGTATTCCTGGTCGCAGCGGGATTTCTTCTCGTGCGAGGAAATCAAAATCCGCAGACCCTGACCGCCATAGCTGTGCAGGGCGCACCCAGTTTGAAAGTGGATAAAGAAAAGGTTGACCTGGGAAAGGTATCCCTTGGGCAGACTGTGCAAGTATCATTCCAGGTGACAAACGTTGGGGACCAACCTTTGCGATTCTCCGCCCAGCCGTATATCGAAGTCGTGGAGGGGTGCTGACCTCCCACGCCGACCATCGGTTCGATGGTCCTTCAACCCGGTCAAAGCACCACTCTTTCGATGGAGTTTATGATGCACGGTGCCATGGGCGGGCAGCACAACTTCCGAGTACATCTCCCGACCAATGACCCAACTCAGTCAGATCACACGCTGACCGTGTTATCGAATTGGGTGCCATGAAAATATTGTCGTTCGAGAAAATCGTCGGGCTGAGCAGGAGACTCAGCCCGATCTTATTTTGGAAGCGCAGTAGGCAATAATGCCTATAAACGCATGCGAAATATGACGGTTCACCCAATAAGCAAATGGCGATATTGTAATAATACCTTTGTTTTTTTTAGATCATCTGGAGCGTCGCATGAATTCAACCTCTTTTTTCATGACAATTGAAAAATCCGGCGAAGAGACCATATCCTGGACAATTCAACAGTTGAAAAACTCTGGGATGCGGGTCATGCGCACCTTCGACCTGCGGGAGACCAGACTCTCACATCCGGATTGTCCATGTCCCCACCACGGGACCGAACTATGTGATTGTCAGATGAGTGTGATTTTGATCTACCACGGAGATCAATCCCCTGCTTCCCTCCTGATCCATAGTTTTCACGAGACCACCTGGCTTTATCTTGTGGATACCCCGGAACAGCCGGTCAATCATGCTCTGGGCTTTTTGATCCGGGAAATCCTGGCACAGCCTGTTCCCGAGCCAATCAATAACTCAGAAGACTGACCGCATTGCCAAGGAATACCCATTGATTATCCTTAGAAAATATTGGATTGTCGTATTCGGAATTGCCTTCGGCGTTTATGCCTTCCTGCCATTCCTGGCGCCGGTCTTCATGCACATCAGCTCGAAAGGCCTTGGAAACGCGATATACTTTATTTACTCGTTCCTTTGCCATCAATTGCCGGAGCGGTCTTTTTTTCTTTATGGTCCCAAACTGACTTATTCCATTGCGGAAATCGGAGCAACCGGGCAGGATACGAGCAACATGCTCGCGCTGCGCCATTTCATCGGAAATGTTTCCATGGGCTGGAAGGTGGCCTGGTCTGACCGCATGGTATCCATGTTCACCAGCCTGTGGGTATTCGGCTTATTGTGGTGGCCGTTTCGCAAGCGTTTGCCTAAGCTGCCAATCTGGGCACTGATCTTGTTCCTGCTCCCAATGGCTGTGGATGGAGGAACGCACTTTCTAAGCGATATCGCAGGTATCGGATTGGGTTTCCGGGATACGAACCTTTGGTTGGCGACCCTCTCCCAAAACATTTTCAGGCCTGAATTCTATGCCGGGGATGCCTGGGGTTCGTTCAACTCGTTGATGCGCCTCCTAACCGGGGTGCTGTTTGGGCTTGGGATTGCCTGGTACGCTTTTCCTTACCTGAATGACGCTATTTCAGAAACAGACGTGCCTCTAACCCTCTGAAAATAAGAAATCCTGGAGACTTCATGCCAACCACTCCGCCCCCCATTCGTGTCCTGCTAGCGGACGATCATACGATCGTGCGCGCAGGTATCCGCACCTTTTTGGAGCAGCCTGGGAATATCGAGGTGGTTGCAGAAGCGGAAGACGGGGAAATGGCTAAGGCACTGATTGCGCAGCATAAACCGGACGTGGCTGTGCTGGACATCCAGATGCCAAAAGCAAGTGGGATCGAAGTTACTCGCTGGATCCGGTCAAATGTGCAGGGGGTAGGAGTACTGATCCTCACCGCTTACGACGATACTCCCTATGTGATGGGAGTGCTGCAGGCTGGGGCAAATGGTTACGTTCTGAAAACCGCCTCTCCCGAATAACTCATCCAGGCTGTATATGATGTGCATGCTGGCAAATCCGCGCTTGACGCGGCCATCGCCCGTAAGGTGATGACGCAGATGTTCGACCAGCACAAGACCTCCGCTATCCAACCACTCACCGACCGGGAGATGGAAGTTCTACAACTTGCAGCAAAAGGTTACACCAACAAGGCAATCGCAGTCCAACTGGACATCAGCGACCGCACCGTGCAGGGACACCTGGCTCACATATTTGATAAACTTCAAGCCGACAGCCGAACCGAGGCGGTTATGCGCGCGGTCTCGTTGGGATGGATATCGCAATCGGCCGGGACGATCCCCGAAGAGTAGCATGAAAATAACATTATGGCGGGGCTCGACGCTCCAGTCCCTGGCTATCATCATCCTGCCCCTGACGATCCTGCTGGTAGCGATCAGCCTGGCCAGCTTCTCGATTCACCAAAATGCCATGCGCTCCGTGGTTGGAGAGCGGGACGAGCGCTCTGCCCAAAGTGCGGCCAGTGCCATCGAATCCGAGGTCAACCACCAGCTCTTTGCTATTCACAGCCTGGCCTTGATCGCCAGCACTAATCCCCAGGAGAACCCGGGTGCGATATTGACCGCCTCTGAAAGCTTGATGGGGGTTTTTGATTACGGCACCGCTTTTTTCCAGGAAGATGGGACCCTCCTGGCAGCAACTGGAGACCAGTCATTCTGGCTATCGCTTTCCAACACAGAAGAACTTGGCTCGGTATTGAATCCAGCCAAAACCAGCGCTATATCAGCAGTCTTCATTTCCCCTGCGAACGGTAAACCGGTGGTAATGGTTTCTTCCCGAATGGAAGGAGACAACCGGACTGCCGTGGGTGCTTTCTCGCCCGAGGCGCTGATCCTGCGCACGTTTCAGGATATCTACCCTGCCGGCGGGGAAACGGCGGTTTACGTTATTGATCCAACCTTCCGAGTCTTATATCACACCGGGCCGGCCACCCTCGAAAGCGCGCCTCAGAGTCATCCGGGTGTTGCTGAAGCGTTCAATGGGCAAAGCGGTACTACTTATATGAAGGTGGGCTGCGACGAACATGTAGTCGCCTACAGCCCGATCCGGACCGTTGGCTGGGCAATCGTTACAGAGGAGTCATGGGAGCTGGTTTCCAATCCGACCCTAAGCACATCGCAGATGATCCCACTCATCCTGGTACCTGCGCTCCTGCTGGCCATGCTGGCGCTGTGGTTTGGGGCGAATCAAATTGTCCGTCCTCTCCAGAAGCTGGAATCGAAGGCGGGCAAACTGGCCTGGGGTGATTTCCAGGAGATCGAAAAATCTGTGGGAGGTATCGCCGAGATCCGGGACCTGCAGGACGAACTGGTGCATATGGCGCGCCAACTCCAGGCTGCCCAGAAGAGCCTGCATAGTTATATCGGCGCCATCACGCAAGGCCAGGAAGCTGAGCGGCTGCGTCTGGCGCGCGAGTTGCACGATGACACCATCCAATCCCTGATTGCCCTCAAGCAACGTGTTCAATTGGCGCGCATGCCTCGCAAGAAAGGCGCGCCTATTTCTGAATTGGAGGAACTGGAAGGCCTGATCGAACACACCATTGACGACTTGCGCCGGACAACGCGCGCCCTGCGCCCCATCTACCTGGAAGACCTTGGGTTGGTGGCAGCATTGGATATGCTGGTGCACGAAACGGGCCAGAGCAGCGGGTTGCCAGTTGACTTCAATTCATCCGGAACTGAACGCCGCTTGCCAGCCGATGTTGAACTGGCGCTCTATCGCATGGTCCAGGAAGCGCTCAACAATGCCGTGCATCACGCCCAGGCCCAACATCTCACTGTACACATGGAGTTCAGTTCTCACGCGGCGAGATTAGATATTACCGATGACGGGAAAGGTTTCGAAATCCCCAAAACCCCTGCGGAGTTCACGCCCCAAAGCCACTTTGGCCTGCTGGGCCTTTATGAACGCGCTGAGCTGATCGGAGCACACCTGAAGATCAGTTCTTCACCCGGAAAAGGCACGCACCTCAACATCGAACTGCCTTTTCCTCGACAATAGTATTAGGAGTATTTATTGATGGAATTTACCGGTAACAAGACGAATGAAAAAAACTTTAGCCGTATCCGGGTATTCTCCCATGCCTTGATCTTCGTCGCCAGCTTCTCGCTGGTCTTTATTGTTGGCTGGGGCGGAGCGACGACCGTCGTTGGACAAATCTTCAGCTCTTATAAATCTGTCATTGCCCGCCTCGGGGGTGTCCTGGTAATACTGTTCGGACTGGCTACCCTTGATATCATCCGTATCCCCTGGTTCTACTATGACACTCGTCCGCAATTCAAGGGGCGGACAGGTACATATGCCAGTTCAGCCCTGCTCGGGCTTTTCTTCGCAGCTGGCTGGACTCCCTGCATCGGTGCGACGCTTGGTGCGATCCTGACCCTGGGTGT
>JBGOZL010000057.1:0-7875 GCA_041480185.1 Anaerolineae bacterium | reverse complement strand
GAACCGATTGGAATTCAACAAGTATTGTCCAAACTGTCGGAAGCATACCTTGCACCGCGAAACGAAGTAACCGCGCCAGGGCACAGGAACTGCGCCCCGCGCGCATAGGCCAGTAGCTCAATTGGTAGAGCTCTCGTCTCCAAAACGAGCGGTTGTGGGTTCAAGTCCTGCCTGGCCTGTAGATACAACGCCGCCCTTCCGATCGGCAAAAAACAGGCGGCGTTGTCACTGTCAATAAGAAGGAGATTAATGTGGCCGGAAAAGACGATAAAACCAAGCGTGAGAATCGCATTCAGCGTTTCTTCCGCGAAACGGTTGGCGAGTTGCGCAGAGTCCACTGGCCGACCTGGCCTGAGTCTCGCCGCCTGACCATCATTGTTATTTGTGTATTGATAATAATGGCAGCCTTCCTCGGTCTGGTGGATGCGGGAGCTACGCGGTTTATTTCCTTGGTTATTGGTGCCTGATCTCTCCGAGTTGACAGGCCAAAAAGGTTGAAAGATGTTCGAACAAGACCAGGAAGGACAGTTTGAGCAGGAACCGGTTGAATCCGAAGAGAATGCATCTCAATCGGATCAGCCTGTTTTAAGCAAACCCAAGGCGGTTCGCCAGGAAGCCCCTGTCCTGGGAGAAAATGCCGAATCGATTCCCGAGGGACCGGCCTGGTATGTGATTCATTGCTATTCCGGCTACGAAAACAAGGTACGCCACAACCTCGAACAGCGCATTGAAACGATGGGCATGAAGGACAAGGTTTTCGACGTGGTCGTACCAACCCAAGAAGAAATTGAAGTGCGGGATGGCAAACGACGTACCGTGGAACGCCATATCTTCCCGGGTTACGTGCTGGTCAATATGGCGCTCAGCGAAGAATCATGGTTCGTGGTCCGCAACACACCTGGCGTGACAGGGTTTGTGGGCATGGGCAACCTGCCCACCCCACTGCGCCCTGAGGAAGTGACTCAGATCCTCAAACGCATGGAAGCCGAGGCGCCCACGGTCAAAGTGACCTTCAAGGTTGGGGAACGCGTCCGCATTGTGGATGGGCCCTTCAATGATTTCCGGGGCGTTGTTGCTGAAATCGATATGGAGCGCACCAAGGTGCGCGTGATGGTCTCGTTCTTCGGGCGCGATACTCCCGTGGAATTGGATTTCTTGCAGGTGGAAAAAGCTTAATTTGACGGTTAACAGGCTGTAGCCTGGCCTGAATCGGTGGGAGGGTGTCCCGTAATCACCCGCTAAAACCACATAGTACCGGGGTAAGCCCCCGGTACGAGGAGTAAAAATGGCAAAAAAGATCAAGGCAATAGTTCGTCTGCAGATAGAGGCCGGTAAGGCCAATCCTGCCCCCCCCATTGGCCCGGCGCTGGCTGGGCATGGGATCAATATCATGGCATTTTGCAAGGATTACAATGCCCGCACCGACAACCGCCCGGGAGAAGTCCTTCCGGCCGAAATTAGCGTCTACACCGATGGCTCGTTTACCTTCGTCCTGAAGACTCCCCCAGCTGCAGTCCTGTTGCGCAAGGCTGCCGGCATTGAAAAAGGTTCAGGCATCCCTAACCGTGAAAAGGTCGGCAATGTAACACACGCCCAGGTCAAGGAGATTGCGCAGTTGAAGATGAAAGATCTGAACGCGATCGATATTGAAGGTGCCATGCGCCAGATCGAGGGCACTGCCCGCAGCATGGGCATAGACGTAGTTGATTAACCCCGTGGGAGGGCCCGGATTTACTCCCGGCCCGTTTGTACCACAAAGGAGAACTCATGGCTAAACACGGAAAGAAATACATGGCCGCCGCGGCCAAAGTGGACCTGGATAAATTTTACGATCCTACTGAAGCGGTAAAACTTGTAAAAGAAACTTCGTACGCTAAATTCGACGCCACTGTGGAAGTCCATATGCGCATGGGCCTCGATCCCCGTCAGGCTGACCAGCAGGTACGCGATGTGGTTGTCCTGCCACATGGTCTGGGCAAGGCTGTGCGGGTGCTGGTCTTTGCACAGGGTGACGGCGCAACCAATGCCCGCAATGCCGGGGCCGACACCGTAGCGGACGATGAAGAAACCCTGACAAAGATCCAGAACGGCTGGCTGGATTTTGATGTCGCCATTGCCACGCCTGACATGATGGGCAAGGTCGGTAAACTCGGCCGTGTCCTCGGTCCGCGTGGTCTGATGCCGAATCCCAAGGCAGGCACGGTCGTTGGCCCGGAAGACATTGCCCGCGCAGTGACCGAATCCAAAGCCGGCCGCGTCGAATTCCGCCTAGACAAGACCGCCAACATCCACGTTTCGATTGGCAAAGCCTCGTTCGACGAGAAAAAAATCTACGAAAACTTTGCTGCTTTGATGGAGGCCATCATGAAGGCGCGCCCGGCAGCTGCCAAGGGCAACTACATCAAGCACATCACAATGACTTCAACGATGGGCCCCGGCGTCAAGATAGATGCCAACTTGGCCCAATCTATGGAGGAAAGCGAATAGCTTTATTCGCCCCGCCCGAGATCTTTTCCTTCGCCACAGACAGCAGGCGCTCCGGGAATTCTCAAAGAGCTTAATTTCCTGCCCAGGTGAAGACTGGTGGAAACACCCCTCCCTTTCCGGGGAGTCAAAGTCTTTGCCTGGAACGCTCGGGCAAAGACTTTATGATTGGAAAGGAGGTGATATTCATTGGCAAAATCAAAAGCACAGAAAGAGACCATGCTGACCCAGTATATCGAATGGGTCGGTAAGAGCCAGGCAGTTGTCCTGGTCGAGTATTCCGGTCTGAAGATGAGTAACCTGGATGCCATCCGGTCCAAGGTCCGTGAAGCTGGCGGTGAGTTCCATATCGTTAAGAACACACTTGCAAAACTGGCTTTGGAAAAGGCCGGCTTCAAGGTCCCGGAAGACTATGCCGAAAAGAGCACGGCGATCGGTTTTGCATTCTCCGATCCCGCTGGGTTCGCCAAGGCTCTCACGGAGGCTACCAAGGGCATGGAAGCCGTGAAGATCAAAGGTGGTTTCATGGGCGGCGCGACGCTCAAGCCAGCCGAGGTCAAGGCGCTTGCCAGCTTGCCGCCGCTGCCCGTTATGCGTGCGCAATTGCTGGGAATTCTGCAAGCCCCAGCCAGCAAGCTGGTCCGCACGCTGGCCGAACCCGGCCGCCAAGTTGCATCCGTACTCAAGGCATATTCCGAGAAGGCCGCACCGGTTGCGGCATAAGAAATGTTGCAACGACTGAAGTTGTTGCTTAATCAAATACTATTCATAATATTCTGAAGGAGATTTGGAATGGCTGATCTTGAAAAAATCGTCGAACAGTTAAGCGGGCTCTCGGTTCTCGAGGCTGCTGATCTGGTCAAGAAGTTGGAAGAGAAATGGGGCGTTTCCGCTGCCGCTCCCGTTGCCATGGCTGTCGCTGGTGCTGCTCCCGCAGCCGCTGCCGAAGCCGTCGAAGAGAAGACCGAATTTGACGTCGTCATCAAGGATGCTGGACCTAAGAAGATCGAGGTCATTAAGGTCATTCGCCAGCTGGTCAACCTGAGCCTCACCGAGGCCAAGGCGCTGGCAGAGACCGCGGATGGAAAAGTGATGGCTGCAGTAGGCAAAGATGCCGCCATGGACGCCAAGAAGAAATTGGAAGAAGCCGGCGCCGTCGTCGAAGTCAAGTAACCTTTGAAACCAAGCCAATCAAAAAAGCGACCTTTTATCGGGCCGCTTTTTTGATTTAACCACCCATATATTTATTTCCCGCTGCATCCTATTGACTTTCAATTCAAAATGGTTATACTAATGGTATATTTGGTCTGACCACCATACCACAGGATGTGTATGAAAATCCAACCAGTTGCCCATAAAACCCTCTCCGAAACTGTCGCTGGAAAACTGGCTGCTTCCCTGCTCGATGGCAGTCTCTCTCCCGGTACTCAAATGCCCGCTGAACGGGACTTGATGGAACAGCTTGGTGTCAGCCGCGCCACCCTCCGCGAAGCGCTCAAATCTCTTGAAGAATTCCGATTGATCGAATCCCGACCAAACGTCGGCTGGTTTGCTCATGCCATTGACGAAAGAAATGTCACAAAGGCACGCGAACTTGCGAGCGCGGCTGCCGCCACAACCCCTCGTCCGGCGACCAACGAACCACCCACCGGTCCATTACGCGTGCCGGTTGCACCTGAAAAACCCTTGCATATCCCCAACCTGCATACCGACCGGCTTGGGACGTTCGAATTCATCTCCTGGTGGGAACGCGAAAAAGTTCAGAACGCCAACGTATTGGTGGTGGGAGCGGGGGCGCTGGGTAATGACGTCATCAAGAACCTGGCTCTGATGGGTGTCGGTCATATCTTCATTATTGATTTCGACACTATCGAGGCAGCCAACCTGAGCCGTTCGGTTTTATTCCGCGAATCCGACAATCACCGCAGCAAGGCCGAGGTGGCTGCGGCGCGAGCCAAGGCTCTAAACCCGCAGATCCACGTCCAATATTTGAATGGCGATGTGACCACCCAGCTCGGTTTGGGAGTCTTCCGCCGCATGGATGTGGTGATCGGCTGCCTTGATAACAGGGAAGCACGCCTGGCTGTCAATCGCTTCTGCTATTGGATGAACAAGCCCTGGGTGGATGGGGCTATCCAGGAGTTGCTCGGGCTGGCACGCGTCTTCGTCCCCGGTCAGGGTGCCTGCTATGAGTGCACCCTTACCGAACAGGCATTGCGCGATCTTTCCCTGCGCTATTCCTGCCCCTTACTGGCCCGGCAGAATGTATTGCTGGGGAAGGTGCCTACCACCCCTACTATCGCCTCCATAATCGGCGGGATCCAGTCGCAGGAAGCCCTCAAGCTGATCAATGGCATGCCGGTCGAACCGGGCAAGGTCATCCATTATAACGGCATGGTCAACGAGATGCATACCACGGCCTATGTTCCCCGCCCCGATTGCGAAAGTCATTGGACCTATGGCGAGGTGACCGAACTGCCCGCTCGTGCTGAGCGTACCACCCTGGAAGACATGCTGCGCATCGCCCGCGCGGACCTGGGTCCTGAAGCCATCATCGAATTGGACCAGGAACTGATCACTTCATTGAAATGTTCCACCTGCCATACCGTCGAACAGGTCCTTAAACCCTTGAGTGCAGTCAGTTTCGAAGCCGGTCACTGCCCCACCTGCGGGAATTTACGTGAGACCGAAATGACCCACGTCATTACCGGCGAAGAAAACTATCTGTATCGCAGCCTTTCCCATATTGGCGTACCGCCACTGCATATCCTGCGCGCCCACAATGGACGGGATTACCGGTTTTACGAGTTGACCGGCGACCTGCCGGATGCGCTCCACTTCCGCCATTTCGAACAAACCGGAGAACCCGTCAGGGCGCATGGGCAGGTCCGCATCATTGGTGATCTTATAGTCAAGGGCACCCCAAAAAGCCCGGCCCACGGCCGTGTGAAGTTGCACAACTGATCCGGGATCAGACCAGGACCATTCCGTTGGATGCCATGACAAACCCTGCCTCTCACCCTCTTGAGCCCGTGCATATCGTTCTGGCGCGCAAGGTCATCCTGCTCAGTCTGCTCATGATCGTGGCAGCTCTGGGTCTGGTCCTCCTGCTGCGGCACATTCATATCTATTCTTTGATTTTCCCGCACATCCTGTCCGACGCCGCCATGGGCTTGATCGCCGGGATCTCCGCCCGTTGGGTCCTGCGTAACCAGACTGTCTTCCTTCGGATTGCTTCAATTCTAGCATTCCTTGTCGGTGGTCTTGAACTGCTGGGATGGTTTACCGGCTGGCAGATCGGTTTCAGTCCGTTGAAGCTTGGCCTTTCCACCGTGGACTGGTACAGCTTGGGCCAGCTGCTCCTGGCAGCAGGCATTTCACTCCTTACCTTGTACGCCTGGACACAGCCGACTCCCGCTCCGGTCCAGCCAACTCCGATGCCGAAATCAACCAAACGTCCCGCCGGTCCCCGCAAACCATTGCAGAAACGCCGTCGTCCAGCCCGCTCCAGATCCAAAACCGCACCTGCCGTGGAAGCTGACCTGTCATCTGATTTGAAAGACAAGACAAACACCCAACTCAAACCCCAGTTGCAATTATCTGATGAAGAAGAACACCGCTGTCCATATTGCCTTGAATTGATTGACATTGACGACCCGCGCGGTACAGTAGAATGCAAAATCTGTCACACCCTGCACCACGCTGATTGTTGGGCCATTACTGGTGCATGCCAGGTGCCTCATTTCACCGTTTGATAGGAGAAACCTATGCCCGATATGAACGTGACCATTGTCCTGCCAAGCGGCGGAGCGCGCACCGCCGAAGTTCCCAATGATGTCAACGTGCATGACTTGTTGACCGAATTGACCTCCCTCCTGTCCTTACCCACTGTCGGCCCGGATGGGCGCCCAATGTACTACCGGCTCGATAGTAAAGCACTCGGCCGTGAACTGAAAGACGATGAGACCCTAGCCTCCGCCGGTGTGCTGGAAAATGATCGGCTCATGCTGACAGCTGACATCACTGCCGGGGCTACCAGCCTCGAACAAAGCCCGCGTATGCGTCGCCTGCGCGCCGACCATGAACTAATGAAGGAATTGGCTGCCCGCAGCGATCTAATCAGCTTCGAGACCCGGGTCCCGCGCCCCGACCTTCCCCCGGAAACCTACATCGTAACCTTCACGTGCAAAGGCATCATTGACGTTGACCGCCAGGGTAACCCCAGGTTCGGCACACGGCACCAGGTGGAGATCTACCTGCACAACCAGTATCCGCAGCGCTGGCCGGGCATGAAATGGCTCACTCCCATCTGGCACCCCAACATCAACCATCTGAACGGCTCGGTCTGCATAGACGCCGCCTGGTGGACCGCCAGCCGCTCCCTCGACCGACTGGTGGTCATGCTCGGCGAGATGCTCCAGTATAAAAATTTCCATGACGATCCCACCAAACCTCCCTTCCCCTGGGACCCCGAGGCCGCCCGTTGGTGCCGGGAATATCGCAAGGGGCATCCGAATGGGTTCCCCGTGGATGAGCGTGAATTGTTGCGCCCCGAACGCGTCAAGTTGAAACCGGTCCAGCCCAGGGAAAAACCCATAATCCACCTCAAATAATAAATTCACCCGGCTGAGTCCCAGCCACCCCTCAAAAGGAGAAAACCATGTCCGACCTATCTGTTACCGTAGTACTTCCTTCCGGAGGCAGCCGCACCGCCGAATTACCCGATGATGTGGCGGTCAAAGAACTGCTTCCCGAACTTACCACCTCGTTGGAACTCCCTGTCACAGGCCCGGACGGACGCCCGATGTCCTACCGGCTCGACAGCAAGGCTCTGGGGAGGGAGTTGAAAGAAGAAGAGACTCTTGCGCAGGCTGGCATTCCCAAGGAAGACCGGTTGATGATGACTGCCGATGTCACTGCCGGCTGACCCCTCATGTTTTTTTGGGTCGCTCCTCACTCCCCCTGGACGATGAAATCATCAAGGACGAAATAAGATATCAGATGACCATTTCCCACCTTCACATCCTTCCACCGGAAAATCCCGTTCCCTCAGTGGCCTCCATGCCCGACAACAGTTCCAGGCGCTGGTGCTCGCACAATGAGGATCCGGGTTTCAACCCGCATATCCAGGTATTCGTTGCCCAACCTGCCTATCTTTGCCTCGCAGAACATTCTGCCAGCGATCTGGAGAGTGAGGTCGGAGGTATCCTGGTGGGTACCTGGTCTGTGGATGCCGAACAGGGGCAGGAGTTCATCGTCGTTGAAACAGCCTTGCCGGCGCGCTTTACCAGGCAGGGCAGTGTCTACCTGACGTTCACCCAGGACAGCCTGGTGGACCTCCACGCTGAGATGGATGAACACTATCCCGACAAACAAATAGTCGGGTGGTAT
>JBGOZL010000056.1:0-7893 GCA_041480185.1 Anaerolineae bacterium | reverse complement strand
TACCGACCCTAATCCTGATCGATGCCATTTCCAGACTGATCTCCGGGGTGCTTGGCGATCCGGATGGCGCAATGGACGATTCGCATTCCGCCGGTCTGCTCGAATACCCGCACTATACCCGCCCACCTGAATTCCGAGGCTGGGGTGTGCCCGAAGTCCTGCTTTCCGGTGACCATGCAAAAATCGAAAAGTGGCGCCGTGAGCAGTCCCTGAGCCGGACGCTCAAGCGCCGTCCTGATTTACTGGAAAATGCGTCTTTAAGTGAGTCAGATCGCAAGAGTCTAAAAAAAATCCAAGCTGAAGGAGAAAATTCATGAGGTTCAAATATGGCAAGATTTTCCTGCTCGGTTTTGGTTTTTTTGGGGTCAGTGTTATCTGGGGTGTGTACAACGCATTTGTGCCAATATTCCTGGCTGACAAATTTCACTTGTCTCCGATCTGGATTGGTTTCTTCATGACACTGGATAACATAGCGGCTTTGTTCATCCAGCCGCCTGTCGGTGCCTGGTCCGATCGCCTGCGGACGAAGATTGGACGGCGTATGCCTTTCATCCTTATTGGTGCTCCCATCGGTGCCGTGGCCTTTGGACTTGTTCCACTGGCAGCAATCCTGCCCCTCTTTGTAGCCTGCACCAGCACTCTGATTCTGAGTATGGCCATCTGGCGCACGCCGGTGGTGGCACTAATGCCGGATATTACTCCCTCCGGTAAACGCTCACAAGCCAATGGCATTATAAACTTCATGGGAGGCATCGGAACGATCATTGCCCTCCAGACCGGTGGCACGCTCTACAAACTCAGCCCAAGCTTCCCCTTCTGGATGGGATCGGTGCTGGTCATCCTGGCCGCGCTTATGGTGTTCTTATTCATCAAAGAACCAAAAAATTACGAAGAATCTGAAAAAGAACCCAGTATGTTCGCCAGCCTGCGCGAAGTGCTGACCGACCCCGACAAAAGTGCCCTTCGCCTGTTTTTGGCGATTTTCTTCTGGTTCATTGGATATGCAGCGGTTGAGGCGTTTTTTACCCTGTATGCCAAAAACCATCTCGGAATTAACGAAGGGGACGGCGCCACGCTACTTTCGGTTTTACCGCTTTTGTTCGTTGTTTTCGCCATCCCATCCGGAATAATTGCCAGTAAGATCGGGCGACGGGTGACCATATCCATTGGTCTTGTCTTGATGACCGCGATTCTCGTGTGCCTGTATATTTTCCCCCCGGCGACATTGCTTGCTCCCATTACAAAATTGCCGCTGGTCGGCATCCCCCTCGTGGAGGGCGGTGCGCGCATGTTGACGTTTGCGGGTGTGCTGTTGATGTTCGCCGGGATCGCCTGGTCCTTTGTGAACATCAACTCCCTGCCGATGGTGGTTGATATGACCAGCGCGGCACGCATCGGGACCTATACTGGCCTTTATTACCTATTTTCGACGCTCTCTGCCATTGTTGGGCCGAATGTCAATGGTTGGATTATCCAATTGACAAGTGGAAACTATAATAATATTATGCTGATAGCACCCATCTTTATGGTCGTCGCGCTGGTATTGATGTGGGGTGTGCGCCGAGGTGAAGCGATGGACCAGTCAGACACCGTGCCAATGCCCGATTCAATATCGAAAAAAATTGAGGTGCCTGACTGACAAAAATATTACCCCTTGGAGTTGCACTTTTACTGTTTACACTTCTGGTTGGCCCGGGTTGCAGTTTTAATGTTTCCGATTGTAAACAGCCAGAAGTTTTTTGCGTTGGGTTTGTTACACAGGTTGGCCGGGTGGACGACCGGGCATCCAACCAGGCTGCCTGGGGTGCCATCCAGCAGGCGAAGTCTGAGGGCTTGGCCGATAAAACAGCTATCATCGAAACAATCAACTCCAGGGATTACGAAGCGAATGTACGAGTTTTAGCAGAGGCAGGGTACGATGTGGTGGTGACTGTGGGAAACGATGCAGGCACTGCAACGCACACCATTGCCGGGCTATACCCGGAAATTTACTTTATCGGCGCAGACCAGCGGCCATTTGGTGATCCGGACAAACTGCCAAATCTCGTCTGGCTTGTTTTCCCTGAGAACCAGCTTGGTTTCCTGGCGGGGGCCCTGGCAGCTGCGATGACTCAAACTGGCAAGGTGGGTGCTGTTTGCGGCAGCGATGCATGGTCACCAATGAAATCCTACGGAGATGGATTCATGGCCGGAGTACTTTATATTAACCCGGATGTTAAGGCTACGGTCACATATCACAACGAGGTTAGCCAGAAGGCGAGTCTTAGCGATCCAGGCTGGGGAGAATCGGCTGCAAATATGCTCTTGGATGAAGGGGCAGATATCATCTTTGCCGCCGGCGGGACCACTGGGACCAGCGCTCTTGAGGCTGTTGCGTCACGCGGGGCGTATGCCATCGGCGCTGATATTGACCAATATTTAGCGCTTCCCGTCGCGGCTCCGCGCATGCTGACCAGCGTTCTAAAAATAGTCGCGCCGGGAGTATTGGACCTGCTCAGGGCAGCCAGGGAAGCCCAGGATAACCATAGTCCTTTTCAGACGGGTATTTATTATGGTCAAATTGACTTTGCACCCTATCACGAACTTGATGCGCTCATCCCCACAAAGGTTAAACAACAAATGGCAGCCCTGCCTCAAGCTTTGCTGTCAGGGGATATCCATCTTAATGAACTTATTCCAACCCCATGAGCTGGAAAATATCAATCTTTAACATAGCTCACCTTGTTTTTATTCCAGAGACATTGTATACTCATAATGCAGCGAATTCAATTATCTGAATTTATTTAAACCGAAAAGGAGGTGTGACGAGCTAGAATAGATTCATTCCCTGCAAGGCTGTCAGCTGAATATTCGTAATAAAACCATGAATTCTTAATACAAGGAGAGAATAAATGAAGAGAATTAGCACTATCTTTGCTGTTATGGCAGTGGTCGTGATGCTGTTCACGGCATGCGGACCTGCTGTCACGACAACAGTGGCCCCTGTTCCCCCAACCACGGTCCCCCTCCCGACGACTGTCCCCGCAACGGCTGTCCCCCCGACTGCCGTTCCTCCGACTTTAGTCCCGTTCCGGGTCGGGTTTGTTACTGATACGGGCGGTATCGCTGACAAGAGCTTTAACCAGACGCAATGGGAAGGCATCCTGCGCGCCACGACGGACTTCGGCATCCAGTCCAAGTACATCCAGTCCACGGAAGCCAGCCAGTATACGCCCAACCTGACCGAGTTCGCCAGCCAGGGCTATGACCTGATCATTGCCTCCGGCTTCTTCCTGGGCGCTGACCTGGCAAAAGTGGCAGCCCAGTATCCGAAAGTAAAGTTCTCGATCGTGGACTATGCCTATCCTGATCCCTTCGGCGTTCCCGAAGGTGTCGTGGGCAATAAAGAGTGCATTCCCAACGTGATGGGCCAGGTCTTCAAGACCGACCAGGCCGCATACCTTGCGGGTTACCTGGCGGCTGGCATGACCAAAACCGGCAAGATCGCATACTACGGTGGGGCTAAGATCCCATCCGTGACGATCTTCGGCGTTGGTTTCCAGGCGGGCATGGAAGCATACAACGCTGCCCATGGAACCAAAGTCAAACTGCTGGGCTGGGATAACAAGACCGGCGAAGGCGTCTTCACGGGTGATTTCTCAGATCTTGTCAAAGCCAAGCAAACTGCCACCTCCCTTTACGACGAAGGTGCAGACATCGTCATGGGTGTCGGCGGCCTGATCGGTTCGCCTTCCTTTGCACTAGCTCGCGAACGCGGTGGATACGGCATCTGGGTCGATACGGACGGATACGTCCGATGGCCTGATGATCGGGATGTCATGTTGACCAGCATCATGAAGATGATGGATCAAGCCCAATACGATCTGATCAAGAATACGATGAGTGGTAATTTCGCGGGCTGCACCAACTACATCGGTGACATGGTTAATGGCGGCGTTGGTATCGCTGATTATCATGACCTGACCAGCAAGGTTCCAGATGCTCTTAAGGCAGAGGTTGCTGCTCTTAAAGCAAAGATCATCTCTGGTGAGATCACGGATACAGGATGCATTTCCTATCCTAATTCCTGCCCGGGCGGTTTGTACACTCCTTAAGTAAGCAAGCCAGTTCAACTCATAAATCAGGTGGTGCCAGACGCGAATCAGGCACCACCTGATCTCACCATGCCGATAATATTTCGCAATCTAAATTTTCAGGCGACAAGGACAGGTATATGCCTCCGATACTTGAACTGCGCGGAATTACTAAATCTTTTCCAGGAGTGCTGGCCAATGACCACATCGATCTGACCCTAAACGAGGGGGAGATTCTTGCCATCCTGGGGGAAAACGGGGCTGGCAAGACCACTTTGATGAATATTCTTTACGGCCTTTATTCTCCCGATGCAGGCGAGATTTTTATCCACGAGGCGAAAGTGAACATCCACAATCCCCACGATGCGATCCATCTCGGGATCGGGATGGTTCACCAGCATTTCATGCTCATCCCTGTTTTTACGGTGGCAGAGAACGTCATGCTGGGGGTCGAGTCGACCAGAGCCTGGGGAGTTCTGGACAGGAAATCGGTTTCCAAGCGAATTGCAGAAATCTCCGAGCGGTTTGGCCTCAAGGTCGAGCCGGAGGTCAAAGTTGAAGATCTCTCGGTGGGAGTTCAGCAAAGGGTAGAAATTATTAAGGTTTTATACCGTGAAGCAAATATTTTAATTTTCGACGAGCCCACTGCGGTCCTGACCCCCCAGGAGGCGGAAGAATTCTTTAAGGTGGTCCACTCCCTGGTAGATCAAGGCAAATCGGTCATCTTCATCACGCACAAACTTAAAGAGGTACTGGAGATCTCTGATCGAATCACAGTATTTCGCAACGGCAAGGTGGTAGGTACGACGACTCCCGCCGAGTCCACAGAAGCCTCATTGGCGAATATGATGGTGGGGCGCGCGGTGATCCTGACCGTTGACAAAAAACCAGCCAAGCCTGGGGAAGTCGTCCTGGACGTTGCTGATCTGCATGTGGCGGATGATCGACACCTGATGGCAGTCAACGGGGTTTCTTTCCAGGTCAGGGCCGGGGAAATCCTGGGGGTGGCGGGTGTGCAAGGCAACGGTCAAAAGGAACTGGTGGAAGCCTTGACCGGATTGCGATCCAATGAAAGCGGTAAAGCAACTTTGCTTGGGAAGGATATTTCCCGGGCTTCCCCACGTACCATTCGTGAGGCTGGCTCCGCGCATGTGCCGGAGGATCGCCAAAGTGATGGGCTGGTATTATCCTTCCCAATTAAGGACAATTTGGTGTTGGACACGTATTACGAACCCCCCTTTGCCCGTGGCCTTAACCTGAATGGCGGCGAGATCGAAAGTGCGGCCGAGAAACGGGTCCAGCAATTCGATATCCGTACCCCGAGCATATTTCTCCCAGCCTCGACGCTTTCAGGCGGTAACCAGCAGAAGGTCATCGTGGCTCGCGAATTCTCGCGTCCAATCAAATTGCTGATCGCGGCTCAACCGACCCGAGGTTTGGATGTGGGTTCAATCGAATATATTCATAACCAGATTGTACAAAAACGCGATGATGGTTGCGCAGTTCTGGTTGTCTCTCCTGAACTTGATGAAATTATGAGCCTTTCCGATCGGATCGCGGTGATGTTCGCTGGAAAAATTTTGGACATCATCCCTGCAGAAAAAGCGACCAGGGAAGGCCTCGGCCTGCTGATGGCTGGCGTCCTTTCCAAGTCGCAGACAGAAGCCGCCTGAACCATAGGAGGATCACATTGAGCAAGGCATCCGCTAAACCTTCCGAACCCAAGCCTCAGGAAGATCATCCGCGCAGTTTTTGGCAGCGCCTGTTTGTTCGCAAGGGCATATCTGGGGGAATCATCCTGCCGATTCTGGCTGTCTTCACCGCTCTTGTTATTGGGGGATTAATTATTGCCTTCACAGATCTAAAAACCCTGGCAGCCTGGGGCAATTTCTTTCATGACCCATTAGGAGCTTTAAGTATGACCTGGGCGACCATCCGGGATTCCTATTCCGCCATGTTCATTGGCGCATTTGGAGACCCAAAAGAAATTGCGACGCAGATTGGGGTTTGGATTAAAACCGGCGATAGCAAACAACTGTTGGCGGGAATTCGGCCATTAAGCGACAGCCTGGTTGTTTCGGTCCCATATATCCTGGCAGGGCTGGGAGTGGCAATCGGTTTCCAATGCAACTTGTTCAACATCGGTGCCGAGGGGCAGTTGTATGTTGGGGGCCTGGCAACGGCTTACGTTGGATATGCGGTGCACGGTCTGCCCTGGTTCATCCATGCCCCGCTGGCGCTCCTAGCCGGTGCACTGGCAGCAGGGATTTGGGGTTTTATTCCAGGAATCCTGAAAGCACGCTTCGGTGCGCATGAAGTCATAAACACGATCATGATGAACTATATTGCATTCCGACTGACTGACTATCTGGTCGGTGGGCCGATGAGGGCTCCGGGCGGCATCCCGGCTACGCCTGAGGTGCAGCCATCGGCTTATCTGGCTACCTTGTTTCCCAGCCCGGTGCGCTTGCATTGGGGATTCTTTATCGCCCTGGGGTTGGCAGTTGTGGTTTACTGGCTGCTGTATAAAACCACATTTGGAATGGAACTTCGGATGGTGGGAGCCAACCCTAAAGCGGCCAAATACGCCGGTATTTCGGTTTCAAGGACGATGGCTTTGACCATGGCGATCAGCGCCGCGCTGTGTGGCCTGGCCGGGTCCATCCATCTCCTGGGGGTAGACCATCGCATGGTGCGGGCTTTCTCTCCGGGCTATGGGTTTGACGCCCTTGCTCTTGCTCTTTTGGGTAACAGTCATCCACTGGGAGTTGTGGTGGCTTCGTTACTATTCGGCTTCCTGCGCGGGGGGGCTGCGCGCATGCAGTCGGTCGCTGGAACGCCGGTGGAGATCATCCGTATCATCCAGGGAATGGTGATTGTCTTCATCGCCGCCCCAGAGATCATCCGCGGGCTTTACCACCTGCGCTCATCCAGGCAACAGAAAAAAATTGCCCAGACAAATATTAGTGAATCCTGAGGAGATGGGCATGTCAGAAACTGCATTGATGAATACCGATGGAAGAAAAAACCGAAGGAGCCTGTATATCGGGATATTCCTCCTGGTGGAATCGGCTGCGATATTTTTCCTCTTGAAGGGAACTTTCGGGATGGTGTCGACGTTTGTCCTTTCGAGCCGGCGGGCAGGGGTCGATATTTCTGCCCCAGACCTTGTTATTCCCACATGGATTGCAATCTTTACAATTGGTTTATTGATTGGACTGGCGGGAATCTGGCAGTCGGTACGAGGCTTCAAAAAGCGCACAACAGCTGTTTTGGTTGCAATGGTCAGCCTGGGTTTGTTCGCGTTCCTCATCTGGGCTGCAAGGGATAAATCGCTCAACCTGACCGGGATGTTGGTTAGCAGCGTTATTTCCGCAACCCCCATTGCACTGGCTGCGCTTTGTGGAATCTACTCAGAGCGTTCCGGCGTAGTCAACATCGGCATCGAGGGCATGCTGTTGATGGGCGCATTCGTCTCAGTCGTTATTGCAAGTGTGACCCATAACATCTATATAGGTTTTCTTTCTGGCATACTTTCTGGTGTGGTTCTGGCTGCGCTGCATGCAGTTCTCTCGATCCGCTACCGGGTTAACCAAATCGTCAGCGGTACCGGGATAATCATCCTATCCCTGGGGTTGACCAGCTATTTCTATCGGGCTTTCCTCATTCCCTATCCCAACCTGAATAGCCCAGGGACGGTTTTACCTTCCCTGCCCATTCCACTGTTATGGAAGATCCCGGTCATCGGACCGATCTTGTTTAATCAAAGTCCTATCATCTACGTTTTATTTCTCCTGATCATCTTCACCCATTTTTTTTA